>NZ_JBEZKI010000042.1:0-94914 GCF_040651615.1 Streptomyces sp. NPDC048417
CCGCAGGGACTGCTGGAGCACCACCGCGGACACCTCGCCCAGCCAGGACCGCTCCACCGTCTGCTTCGCCTCGGTGATCAGCCTCTTGGACAGCTGACCGGCCGTCGGGAACGGCTGCCCGGCCTCACGGGCGACTTCACGGGCGCGGACCGCGTCGTTGAACACGACACGGGCGCACCCGAACGCCCTCGCCAACGCCCCCTGTTGGCCGGTGTCCGGGTACAACCTGAAGGAGTACCGGAGCTGCATGACGATCACGATACGTACTTTTCGCCGGCACCGTCGGTGGCGCCCCGCTCTCCGTGGTCAGGCAGTACATCGAACAGCAGAACCGGCCGGTGTGAGCACCGCCCGGCTCCGCCGGGACCAGCCCGCGCGACGCTCCGCACCGCAGGCGAGGAACTGCGGTGTCCGGCTCCGCCGGACCTGAATCCGCGACGCTCCGCGTCGCCACCATCAGATTCGCATCACCACCGGCCTGAAGGCCGATGCACTGCGAATGAATTCCGGTAGCCGTCCGCGAGCCGTTCCCCGGGACTCGCTCCCTCCGCGTGCCCGATCTTCAGAAGTCTCACGCGTCGGACACTCCCGACGGAACCGCCCAGACGAACAAACCCCAGGCCACCGACCTGAGGTTTCTCTCTGGAGCGGCTGACCGGAATCGAGGCCCCGGCGCGGAATCCGAGGCCCGCCGCAGCTGCGGTCATCGCTCTCCGGCCCGCCGGCCGCATACGAGGCCCAACCCGGCGGCCTCGCCGCCGACGCGGCTTCCAGGCTCTCCCTACCTGCACTTCGGCTGACTGTCACCGACCGAACTGCTGCACCGGGCCCGCGCACAGGACAGCCCCGGCGCGCATGCCTACGCTCCTGCGGGCCGAAAGCCCGCTCCACCGGTCGAGCGTGGGCACTCGCGTGCGGACCCTTCGGCCTCGTGAGGCGTGGGGCCCGCGGCACCCGCCCAGGCCCGGGGCGCCCTCGTCGCGGGCTCAGTCTCGCGTGCGGACCCTTCGGCCTCGTGAGACGTGGGGCCCGCGGCACCCGCCCAGGCCCGGGGCGCCCTCGTCGCGGGCTCAGTCGAGGGCGGCGAGATGATCGGCGTCGCCGCCTCGCCACTCGATGAGGAAGATGGTCGCGTCGTCGCTCGTGGTGCCGCCACGTACCTGTTTCAGGGCGTGGGAGAGGGCTCGCACCACCGCCCGTACCTCGGTGCGCTCACGAAGGATCCGGTTGGCCCACTCGACGAGCTGCTCCTCGCCGAACTGTTCCCCGCACGCCTGGCGCTCCTCGATCAGGCCGTCGGTGAAGCACAGCAGCCGGTCCCCGGGGTGCAGCATCCGCTCGGTGACCACCGGCTCCTCACCGCCGAAGCCGACCGGCAAGGTGGTCGGGCTCTCCAGCCGGTCCACCACGGCCCGGTCCCGGATCAGGAACGGGGCCGGGTGGCCCGCGTTGACCCAACGCAGCCGGCCCGTGGCGATGTTCAGAACCATCATCTGCGCGGTGACGAAGTGGTCGGGGCCGAACTGCTCGTTGATGGCCCTGTCCATGAACGCGTACACCTGGGACAGTTCCGTGTCGGCCCGCCGCGTGTGGCGATAGGCGCCGATGGCCACCGTCGCCATGGTCGCCGCATCCAGTCCGTGGCCCATCGCGTCGATCATGGCCACGTGAAGGTTGTCGCCGTTGAGGGCGTAGTCGAAGCTGTCGCCGGCCACGTCGTAGGCGGGCTCCAGGATTCCGGCCACCTCGACCTGCGGAACGGTCATCGACAGCGGGGGCAGCAACGACCACTGGATCTCCGCGGCCACGCTCATCGGGGCGCTGCGGCGGGCCTGGAAGAACAGGTCGGTGTAGGCGTCCTTGGTGACGATCATGTCCGCGACCAGACCCGCGAGTCTGCGGAGCAGTCGACGGTCGTCGTCATCGACCCTGTCCAGGGTGACGGCCATCGTCCCGACTTGGTCGCTGCCGTCCAGCAGCGGCAGGTACATCCGCACGCTGCCGTTCTGTGACACCTCCACCGTTCTGCGGCTCAGGAACGCCTTGCCGGCGGGCGAGTCCTCGACCGACTCGGGGCCGCCGACCCTCAACCTCCGGCCCGGCAGCGGCACCAGCAGCACCTGTTCGTAGTCCTGCAGGAGGATGGAGACCTCCCGCCCCCCGACCCTGGCCACCTCCTCCGCGACGAGCGGGGCGATCAGCTCCGGGGGCATCTCGTGAGCCCGGTCCAGCAGCACACCCAGCAGTCGTTCGCCGAACCCCTCCGACCGGTCCACCCCGATCCTGCCCGGCTTGTGCCCACCGTCCGTCATCGCTGCTTGCTTCCCTTCGCCCCGCGGCGTGATCTGCCCGAGGAACTCATTCGACGGCCGTGTCCACGCGGTCTTCGCCCCGGGCGGCCCGGTGCCCCGGCCGCGTCGAACCGCAGCCGGTGCGGGGCGGTGCCGGCCGGGGAACAGCGCCGGCGCCATCGACACCCGATCCGACCGCCTGTCACGACTCCCGGTGCCCCGACACAACGCACCCCCCGACCCTCTCGGATCCACCCGGCGGTCAGCGGCGATCGGCGTGGCACAACGCTGTGGACCGGCCCAGGCTTGCACCGCCGACAGGTCCGACGAGCCGATTACGCCATAGGCAGCATGTCGACCACCGCACCCGCCCGTCGCTACAAGGCCGGGCCGACGGGGGCCGACGGGGGGCATGAGTGGGCCGGCCGGTGAGCGGGTCCGGTCCGAGGCACCGGTCTGGTCGGACCGGGCCCACGGTGGCCATGGCCTGCCGATCGGTATCGGTGGCCACGCGGATCGATCGGTGGCCACGCGGATCGCTTCCACCGAACCGATGCCTGCGCCCGTGTCCTGCTTCCGATGGCGCGTCGGCGTTCTCCAACGACCCCGGCGTATACACACCGGGGTCGCCCTTCCAGGCCGGTCGCACGTGAGAGTGTGCCGACCCGCTTTCACCCTATGCCTGATACACATTTCGGGCATCAGGGGTTTTCATGCCCCTCTCGGGGGTCCGCTGGGAGGGGGACGTATGACCAGGCCCCTTCCCCGGCGATACGCCGCCTGGAGCCACCGTGCGGGGGCTCGTCCTCGGCACCGGACATCCTGGGTTTCCGCCTGGTGATCAGTCGTGTTCTCCGGACAGCGTCCTGGGACTGAGCCCGTCCGAAGGAGCCCGTCCGAAGGAGGAGCGTAGGGGGCGATTCATACGCCGGCGCGACGGTCCGGTCGGCTTGTCCGAGGAGTACGTTGGGATTACCGAGGATATTTCGCGCACCGGCTACCACGCTCGTGTCGTTTTCGGCGATCGAATAGGCCGGGCCGATCGCGGTCGGCCCGGGGCAGGGTTCGCGTCATGACTGCGGCCATCTCCTTCTCGCCGACACTCGAAGACCGGTTGTCGCCGTCCGCTCCGTCTCCGTCGTCCGCTCCCTCTTCGTCCCCGCTCCGCCTGTCGCTGGCTCCCGCCGGCACCACGTCGGCTCTCCTGGACGGCGCATGGTGGCCCCGCTCCCATGATCTCGGGGCGGAACTCCCCGCCCTGACCGCCGTGCTGGATCCGCTGTGGGGGCGGATCACCCGGGTCACGGTGAATCCCACCCACTGGCCGGTCGTTCCACGCAAGGTGCCCGTCGCCGGGCATGTGGTGAAGGTGGGCTGGTTCCTGGCCGAGCAGGACCCGCACGAACTGCTGCTGCTCTCCTACCGCGTCGGCCGGTGGAACCTGCTGGTGATACCGCCAGGGACGGACCAGGTCTCGGCCGGCTGGCTGATGGCCGCCGCGAGCGACCCGTTGGGTACGTCGACCGCGAGCCGGTTGATGGAGGAGGCGGCGCGTCTGCGGACGGTGTCCGAGACCGACCGGGCCGTGGAGGCGGTCTGGGACTCCGAAGGCGGACACGAAGCCCATGATCCCGCCGCACGACCACGGATCCCGGCCGCACGGCCTCGGATCCCGGCAGCCGCGGCCACGGACGGAGACCGATCCGCCGCACCTGCCCCGGCCTCCGTTCGGCCGTGGGGGACATGAGGGCCATGGAGACCTTCGTGGCCGTTGTCGTCGTCATGGCGCTGATCGCTCTCGGCGTGCTCCTCATCCACCTTGTCCGAACAGAGGATCAATGCCCCTCCCACAACTGAACGTCTACCGGCACGACCGCGGCACCCGCGCTCTGATCACTCTCGCGGGAGAGATCGACCTCGCCACGGCACCGCAGGTGAGCGCGGCGCTGGCCGAGTGCCTGAGCGACGGCATCCGCAGCATCGACGTCGACCTCACGGCGGTCACCTTCTGCGACGCCAGCGGACTCAACGCCTTCCTCACGGCATTCCGGCTTGTCACGGATGCCGGTAGGACCCTGCGACTGCACTACCCGTCGCGGGCCATGGCCCGCGTCATCGAGATCACCGGCTCCGGATTCCTGCTTCACCCGGTACTCACCGGCCGCGCACGATCGCGCCGGATTCCCGTCGCCGCGGGCAGTGCGCTGTGACGGCCCCGCCCCGGCGGGAGACCAGCCGCCGTACGGCGACGGAAGCACACCGCCCGCCATCGACGCGCCACGCCTGCGCCGGCTGAACCGCCGGCAGGCCGGGACCCTCAAGGAGCCGGCCGATCCGTACGTGGAGTGTGAAGTCCCGGCGGCGGCACGGCGCTTCGGGAGGCGTTGGGGAGCGAAACAGAATCGCGGCGCGCCAGATTCGTCGAGGCCGCTTTGCGCGGGTCCACCGGATCCGAAGGAGGAACCCCGAATGGTCACCCCTGCCCCAGGCCAAGGGACAGCGTGGGTCTGAGCAGATCTTCCGGTGAACCTGCGGACGGCACTCTCTGCGGCGTGCTCGACTTCGGAGATCTCGTGGCGCGCCCTCTCCCGGGCGTCATGGTCGGGGCCATGACGGCGGCGAATTTCCGGACACTGGACGTCAGTTCGACAAACGGAAATAGAGTGTTCACCGGTTGCCGGTCACGTCGGCCGTCCGTCCGACGTGAACATGATCGACGCTCCTCTACTTGATGACCCATCACCCGGCATGAACGGCCGTGTCCGTAATCGATTCGGAGAGTCACCGGAATGTCAGTGCGGCGGGACGGGACCTCGACGGCGTACGAACGCTACCTGCGCACCGATGAGTTGCTCAGTCTGCAGCGGGACACGGAGGGGCGTGTCGACCCCGACGAGATGATCTTCATCGTCGTCCAGCAGTCGTCGGAGCTGTGGCTCAAACTCATTGCGCACGAGATGGGGTCCGCCGTTTCCGCGACGCGCTCCGATGCCGTGCTCTCGGCCGTCCGGCACCTGCGCAGAGTCCACTCCTACCTGGTGAACCTCATGGGACAGCTCGACACGCTCGACCACATCCCGCCGTGGTCGTACCAGAGAATCCGCACCCAGTTGGAGGACGGCTCCGGATTCTCCTCGCCGGGGTGGTCGAGCACCCGCAAGCTCGCCCGGTCGCTGGGCGAGGAGTTCACCGCTTTCATGGCACGCCGGACCGTCGGGCTGCACGAGGTCTACACACGCCATACCGAGTTCGAGGACCTCTACCAGCTCGCGGAGAGCCTCGTCGACCTCGACAGCGACTGCATGCTGTGGCGCACGCGCCACCTGAAGGTCGTCGAGAGGATGGTCGGCGTCGACGCGGTGGGCGTGGCCGGAACTCCGATCGAAGTGCTGGCGAAGCTCTCCACCGAGCGCCTCTACCCGGAACTGTGGCGGATCCGCTCACAACTCACCGGCGAGGCCGGCGAACACCTCGCCACCGCGCCGACGCCCGCCCCCTGACCGAAAGGCCGAGATGCCCGAGCTCTCCCGCGAGTCGTTCACCGACTGGGACCGCGTCGTCGCCGCCGTACGTCCGCACCTCGACGCTCTCCTCGACACCCAGCGCGCCCCGTGGACACGGCCGGTCACCAGCGACGACAAGGCGTTCTACGAGCGCTCGCGGGATGCGTCAACAGCTCCGGAGCGCGGTACCCCGCTTCCGGAGCTGTTGACGGAGATCACTTCGACGGTCCTGGACCGCGGGTATCTCAACGGTGCCCACCCGCAGTACTTCGGCTACTTCCACCCGCGGCCGCTGCCGGTGGCCGTCCTCGGCGACAGCATCGCGTCCCTGCTCAACCAGAGCCCGGCGGCGTGGCGGATGGGGCCGGCCGCCACGGCCATGGAGACGGAGACGCTGTCCTGGGTGGCGGACTTCGTCGGCTACCCGCACGCGACCGTCCCGGCCGGCATCTTCACCTCGGGCGGGACGATGGCCAACATATCCGCGTTGAAACTGGCCCGGGACGCCGTACTGGGTGACGCGGTGCGGGAGAACGGGATCACCGGCGGCGGCACCGTGTACGTCTCGTCCGAGCTGCACTACTCCATCTCCAGGGCCTTGGACCTCCTCGGCATGGGGCGTGGGGCGCTGCGCGTCGTACCGACCGACCGGGCGGGGCGGATCGCGGTCCCGGCACTGCGGGAGCGGATCGCCGCCGACGTGCGGGTAGGGCACCGGCCGGTCGCGGTCGTCGGTCTGGCGGGGGCGACCGCCACCGGCGCGATCGACCCCCTGGCGGAGCTGGCGCAGGTCGCGGCGGATCACGGCATGTGGTTCCACGTCGACGGTGCCGCGGCGGCGGTCTTCGCGAACCTTCCGCGTACTCAGGAGCTGTTCACCGGACTCGCGTTGGCGGACTCCGTCACCTTGGACCCGCACAAGTGGATGTTCGTGCCGTACGGGCTGGGGTGTCTGCTGGTGCGCGACGCGAGTCGGCTCTCCGCCAGTTTCGCCGACCAGGCGCACTACTGGAACCACGACTCCCGCGCCGATTTCGTGTTCCTGGGTCCCGAGGGCGCGCGGCCGTGGAAGTCACTGGGACTGTGGCTGGCCATGCGTCACCTCGGCCGCGAGGGATACGCGGATCTGCTGCTGGGCAACCTGGACGTCGCCCGGCATCTGGCCGAGCGGGTACGCGCCACCGACGGTCTCGAACTCCTGGCCGACCCGGTACTCCCGATCTGCTGTTTCCGCGCGGTCCCCGAACGGGACGGCGTGGACCTCGCCGAGTACACCGAGCGACTGCACCGCGCGGTGGTGGAACGTGGCGACTTCCATCTGACGGTCTGCCACCCGAACGGCGAGCCCTACCTGAGAGCGGCGGTGAACAACTACACCACCCGCGACGAACACGTCGACGCCCTGTTGGAGGCCGTGCTCGACGCACGCACCACACTCGACGCCTGACGGTTCGGGCCGGAGCTTCGTTGTCGCTTCCACGCGCCGGGTGCCTGCGCTCCTGGGGCTCCTGGGGCTCCTGGGGCTCCTGAATGGTGCGTTGCGTCGGCGACGACACGGTGGTGCCGGGACGAGAAGACGGACGTCCTCCCGTCGCCTCGGTCGACCGGGGTGCGTCCTTGCTCCGCCGCGGTCACACCGCTGTCGACCACCATGGCCCGCCCTCGCGGGGAGGCATGGGGCTACTTGTTCTTGCCGTTGCCCTGCCCGCCGTTGGCCTGGTTGTCGGCGGAAGCGCCGGTGTTGCCCGCCGTGCCGTTGGCTGAGTTCGCGGCCCCGCCGGACTTGCCCGCGCCGGCCGAGTGGCTCGGCTTGGCCGTCGCCCGTGCCAGCTGCTCGGAGCAGAAGGCGGCGACCTTGTCCTCACCGCCGGCTGTCACGACCAGTCGCCGCCAGGCTGTCGCACCGAGCGCCTTGCCACGTCCCTGGACCTGCGCGTAGGCGCGGCAGTGGGCCTCGGTGTCCTGGGCGGTGGCAGGTCGGTCCGTCGGCCGAGGGCCGGCGGAGGGCGGTGACGAGGCCGCGTCGCCCGGCCCGTTCGAGGCGGCCGCCGAGGGGTTCGTCGTTCCCCGGCCGTGGCCGGCGCCCTCGGTGGAGGAGCCCGCGGAACCGATGGCCGCGACCGCCACACCACCCAGGGCGAGGCTGGCGAAGACCACGCCGAACGTCAGTTTCGCCGGGCGCCGGGCCCGCCGGTCCGCCGCCGGCCGCCAGTCGTCCCTGCGCCGGGTACGTGCGCGATGCACGCCGGCGTCGCGGGCGGCTCGGAACGCGGCCACGGCCTGCTGCTCGCCCTGAGACGCGAGATCGCCTGCGCGGACGGCGGCGGCCAGTGCCGTTTCCAGCGCGGTGTCGTCACCCGTGGCCCGGGGATCGGACAGGGCGCCGCCGTGCTGCACACGTCGACGGCCCCGTACCCCGTCACCGCCCAGCCGTTCGCCCATGTCCGCTTCCGTTCCTGTCCGACCGCTTCGATTCGTCCGCTGTCCCGGGTCCGGCGCCTGCCTGTCGCTCCCGTCGCGGTTGTCTTTCATGTCGACTCCCCCAGCGCACGGGAAGCCACATCCGTCACACCGTCCTCCGCCTCGTTGCCGATGCCCAGCTGACGGGCGAGCCCTTTCAGGCCCCGGTGGGCGGCCGTGCGCACCGCGCCAGGACGCTTGCCCAGAACGCGTGCGGCAGCGGGACCGTCCAGACCGACCACGACCCGCAGGAGCACTGCCTCGGCCTGGTCCCGTGGCAGTCCGCGGATCAACTCCAGGGCCCGCTCGGTGGAGAGGGCCTCCAGCGCCTGCTCATGAGTGTTGTGCGGGCCGGCCAGATCCAGTATGTCCTGGTCGGTGCCGCCGGCCTGGGGCCGCACGCGCCGGCGACGCAGGTGGTCCAGCGCCCGGTGCCGGGCGATGGTCGCGGTCCAGCCGCGGAAGCCGACGCCGTCGCCCTTGAAACGCCCGAGGTCGCGGGCTATCTCCAGCCAGGCGTCGGACGCCACGTCCTCCGCCTCGTCGCCGACGATGCCGCGGAGGTAGCCGAGCAGGCCCGGCTGCACGATCCGGTAGGCGGCCTCGAAGGCGGCCTCGTCGCCCTCCTGAGCTCGCGCGACCGCCGCGCCCAGTTCCCCGTCGTACTCCCGTACGCGCCGGGGTTGCCGTACCTGGCCCAAGATTGCCCTCGTTCGCACCGATCACAGCCGAGTCCACGTGGTCCGCCGCGCTCCGGTCGCAACGACGGCCCCATGGTGACCAGCGTGCGGCCTCACAGAAACGTCACAACGCCGCAGAGCTCCGCCGCGGTAACGCCGGTCTCCCGCCACTCGGCCGCCACTCGGCCGCCGGACGCGGAGAGGACGGGGCAGACCGGCAGCCGGCGCTCGGCAGCGGCTCCCGGCCCGCCCGCTACGGCCGCCGCCCTCGGTCGTGCCCCGCCCGGCCCGCGGCCGCATGCCGCCCGCCGCATGCCACATGCCGCCCGCACCGCGGCGGGACAGGCGAGGTCAGCGGCTGCTCCGTCATCCAGGACACCGGGCCGCCACGGCTGCGGCCACCGACGAGGCGGAGGAGTCCGACGGAGACGTCGAGTAGTCCCCGCTGCCACCCGCTCTGCGCGCCCCGGCCCGGTGAGTCGTCCGGGCGGGGCGCGGGTGTCTGCGCGGCTAGGGCTTCGGTGGGAGCGCTGTGGAGCCTCGTAGTGACGCTTCGGCGCCCTCGTGCGCTCCCTCTGTCATGAGTGCCTACCTCCATCTGCGCGCGGTGCCGGCCCCGGCACTGCGCAACAGTCCGACATGGCTGGAGCGGCTCTTCGCGAGCGATGCGGAGACCGTCCGGCACCGGGTCGGCCGGTGCCGCGAGGAGGTGCTGGACAAGTGCCGTCTGGACCAGGAGCGCATCTACACCGGCGCGCCGCCGGACGGTGCCGGGGACCGCCCCCAGGCCCAGGTGGTGCTCGGTGGCCGCCCCGTGGTCCGCACCGACCGGCGGCAGCCGCCGTTGCTGGTACTCACGGCGGCCCAGGCCCGCCGGGTGGCCGGATTCCTGGAGCAGACCGACTTCGACGCACTGTGGCACTTCGCCCGGGACGGACTGCTGCCCCGCTACGGCGGCGTGACCGCGGAGCCCGATACGTGGCGTGCCTTCGCCACGACGCACCGGGAGCTGCGGGCGTTCTACGCGCACACGGCCGAGTGCGGGGACGCGGTGGTGAAGTGCCGCTCCAAGGCGTGAGGAGTGGCGACCCGAGGCGCGAGAGGTGCCGCTGCGAGGCGGGAATTGTGGCTGCCTGGAGTGGGACATACGACTGTCCGGGGTGGGAGGTGTAACAGTTTCGGCCCGCTGCGCTCTTTCCCTGCGGACGACCACGTCGGTCGGTCATGGAAAGGGGGCAGGACTCGTGCAGTGGACGGGCGACAGCGGCGGAGCATACGGCGAGGAGCCGTACGGCGGCGTCGGGTACGGGCATGTCCACGGCCATGAGGGCATCGGTGGCGCCACCGCCGACACGGCCATGGCGGAGCAGCAGCCCTGGGCCGCCGGTGCGCCCCTGCTCGTTGCCGGGCCGGACCACCTCGCCACGGCGGAGTGGGACTCTCCGCACGGTGCCGTGATCACCGTGCTGCCGACGCACCACGACGCCGGCCGTCCCGCACCGGAGCCGGACACGCCGGAGAAAGATCCGGCGCGGCCCGTCTTCGTGGACGCCTCGGGGCGCCGCCAGCGCCGCGTCCGGCGCACCGCACGGCTGATGGTGATCCCCGCCGGCCTCTATGTCGCTCTGCTGGTCAGCACATTGCTGGGCGGCCCCACCATCAGCGCTCCGTTCGTTCCGCTCCCCGACACCACACACCCGGCCACGCCTCGCGCGACCACCCCCGCCTCTCCCGCCGGTACAGGTCACACGGCGGGGAGCGCGGACGCCGGGGACGGGAACTCCCGTCCCACAGCGCCGCGGACGGCCTCCGGCCATACCGTCCGGCCGGCGGCCGCCACCACCCCCGCGCCCAGCCCTGCGGCCACGTCCGCCACCAGCGCGACGGCCACCGGAACCACCGCCCCGACCGCCGCCCCGACCACGACCGCCGGTCCCACCACCGGCACCGGCGCCACCAGCACCGACGCACCCTCCGCCAAGGGGCGCGCCAACGCCGCGTCCCACAAACCCGTGAAGTGACCCAAGGCCCTGACGTGACCGATCCGACCGATCTCAGCGATCCGGCCGACCCGGCCGAGCGCCGGCACCGCACCGCCGGGCCCCGCCTCCGCGGCCGTACCCGCCGGGTCACCGCCCGCACCCACTGGCTGCTGCTGTGCGTGCTCGTGGTGACCCTGTCGGCGGCCCTCCTGCTGCAGGGCTATACCCATCACATGTTCGGGATCACCTCGGACGACGTGACCGGCCCCCGTGGCCGTGCCGACACGGTGCCCGGACAGGTGGCCCACGGCGGCCCCGTGATCGCGAACGCCGCCGGCTCCCCGCACACCGCCCGCCCGAAGGTCGGCACCATCGCCCTCACCTTCGACGACGGTCCCGACCCCGTATGGACGCCCCGCATCCTCGACGTGCTGCGCCACAACCATGTGCACGCGACCTTCTTCGTCGTAGGCACCCAGGTCGTGGCCCACCCGGAACTGGTCCGGCGGATCGTCGCCGAGGGCCACCAGATCGGCATCCACACCTTCACCCACCCCGACCTCTCCCGCCTCGCCCCCTGGCAGCGTTCCCTGGAGCTGCGCGAGACCCAGCTGGCGGTGGCCGGCGCGGCAGGCGTCACCACCGCGCTGCTG
This sequence comes from Streptomyces sp. NPDC048417, assembly GCF_040651615.1. Lineage (NCBI taxonomy): Bacteria > Bacillati > Actinomycetota > Actinomycetes > Kitasatosporales > Streptomycetaceae > Streptomyces > Streptomyces sp. NPDC048417. The sequence goes on from NZ_JBEZKI010000042.1 coordinate 11,570, forward strand.
CGGCCGCCGTACTCCTCGGAGAACGACGCGCTGGACGACGCCGACTGGTCCGTCCTGAAGCAGGCGGACACGGACGGATACGTCACGGTGCTCTCCACCCTGGACGCCGAGGACTGGCAGCGCCCCGGCACGGACCGCGTCCTCGCGAACGCGACACCGCACGGCAGGGCCGGGCAGATCGTGCTGATGCACGACGCCGGCGGTGACCGCACCCAGACCGTCGCCGCCCTGAACACCCTGATCCCCCGGCTCAAGGCACAGGGCTTCCGGTTCACGACGGTCGGCGCCGCGGTCGGCATGGCCGGGCCCGTCCAGCCCGCCGGACCGGCCGACCACCTCCAGGGAATCGCGCTCATCAAGATGCTGCAGCTCGGCGACTGGACCATCGGGCTGCTCGGCGTGCTGATGTACGCGGCCGGAGCGATCAGCGTGCTGCGCGCAGCGGTCGTCCTGGTCGCGGCCCGCCGGCACCGCCGGCTGCGGACGGGGCGCCGGGCCAGGCCCTGGGGACCGCCGGTGACCGAACCGGTCAGCGTCATCGTCCCGGCGTACAACGAGAGCGCCGGAATCGAGGCGGCCGTACGCTCCCTGGTCGCCTCGGACCATCCGGTGGAGATCATCGTGGTGGATGACGGCTCCACCGACGGCACCGCCGATCTGGTGGAGTCCCTGGGTCTGCCGGGGGTGCGGGTAATCCGGCAGCGGAACGCGGGCAAACCCGCCGCGCTCAACACCGGTCTGGCCGCGGCCACCTGCGACCTGGTGGTCATGGTCGACGGCGACACCGTCTTCGAACCCGACGCCGTCCGCACGATCGTGCAGCCCTTCGCCGACCCCCGGGTGGGTGCCGTCTCGGGCAACGCGAAGGTCGTCAACCGCGGTGGTCTGCTGGGTCGTTGGCAGCACATCGAGTACGTGGTCGGTTTCAACCTCGACCGTCGCCTGTTCGACCTCGCCGAGTGCATGCCGACCGTGCCCGGAGCGGTCGGGGCGTTCCGGCGCCGGGCCGTGCTCGCCGTCGGCTGGGTCAGCGACGTCACCCTCGCCGAGGACACCGACCTCACCATGGCACTGTGCCGCGCCGGCTGGCGTGTGGTGTACGAGGAGGGGGCGGTGGCCTGGACCGAGGCGCCCGCGTCCCTGGGCGCCCTGTGGCGGCAGCGGTACCGCTGGTGCTACGGCACCCTGCAGGCGATGTGGAAACACCGCGGCGCGCTGGTGCAGGACGGCGCCGCCGGCCGACTCGGCCGCCGGGGCCTGGCCTATCTCCTCCTCTTCCAGGTCCTGCTGCCGCTGCTCGCCCCCGTGGTCGACGTCTTCGCCCTCTACGGCCTGGTCTTCCTCGACCCGCTGCGGATCACCGCCCTCTGGCTCGCCTTCCTGCTCCTGCAACTGCTGATGGGCCTGTACGCGTTCCGCCTGGACGGAGAACGTCCGGGCCCGCTGTGGAGCCTGCCGTTGCAGCAGTTCGTCTACCGCCAGTTGATGTACCTGGTGGTCATCCAGTCCGTCTTCACCGCCGTGTCGGGCTCACGGCTGCGGTGGCAGCGCATGGAGCGCTACGGCAGCCTGCGGGCGCCGGCGGGCACGGAGACCTCCGGCGAGGACCGCCCTCCGCGGGTCCCCGCCTGAACCGGGGTTCGTCCCTGTCGCCTCCCGTCACGACAGGCGCATGCACTATTACCCGAACTGTCCGTATCAATTTGAATGATCAAACTATTGAGATCAATTGTGTGATGAGTAGGCTTCCCCTGACATGGCGCGGACCCCATTTCGGACCAGTCCGCCATCGCTAGGCATGCCGGGGACTTCTGTGGCACTTCACGCGCAAGCGGGCAAACAGCAGACAAGCCAAGAAGCGGAACGGCGGCAAGGCGACCAGGAGACGGTTTCGGAGCGCGGGTTGTCGCTGCGTACGACCCTGCTCATCCTGGCCCTGGTTCCCACCCTCGCCATGATCGCCCTGTGGGCGACGAACTCGGCGCAGCTCTACGGCAACTGGAAGAGCATCAACGACCGCAACAACGCGGGCAAGCAGCTCGGGCAACCGATCGTCGGCGTCTTCTACCAGTTGCAGGCAGAGCGGCAGCTGAGCGCGGCGGCACTCGCCGATCCCCACGCCGATCCGTCGGGTCTGGCGAAACAGCGTGCGCTCACCGACCGGTCCGTCCAGGGCCTCGAAGCACTCTCCGACTCCGTGCCCGGCGGTCTCAGCAAGAGTTTCCAGCAGCTCAGCCGGGGTCTGGAGCGACTGCCCGAGTACCGGAACGCGGTGGACAAGCGGGACGCCACCCAGGAGCAGATGTTCGATGGCTACACCGGTGTCATCGCCTCGGACATGCAGGTGTTCGAGGAGTTCACCAACGTCGGCATCGGCGAGGTCAACGTCCTCACCCGGCCGGTGCTCGACGCCCAGTGGGGCCAGGAGATGCTCTCGCGCGAGAGCACGATCTTCACGGCCGGAGCGGCGAGCGGTCGCCTCACCAGTGCGCAGCGCTTCCAGCTCGCCGAGGTGATCGGCAGCCAGCAGCACATCTACGAGAACAAGGTCGTACCGCGGCTGCCCGGCAGGTACGCCAAGACGTACCAGCGTGTGCTGTCCGGCGCGGCCTGGAAGCAGAAGACCGGGATCGAGCAGCAGGCCCTGACCGCCGAGAGCCCCGGGCAGGACGGCCGGACCCCGGTGTCCGCACGGCTCGGCAAGGAGTGGCAGCAGAGCTACGCTGCGATAACACCCCTGCTGCTGCAGGCCAGTGGCGCGTACTCCGCCTACCTCGTCGACGCCACCAACGACAAACTCGGCGACATGATGACCGACCTGGTCGTCGACAGCACGGTGGGCGCCGCGGCCGTACTGCTGGTGTTCCTGGTCTCGCTGTGGCTCACCGGAGTCCTGCGCCGCCGCATCCTCGGGCTCCGCTCCGCGGCGCTGGAGCTGCAGACCCGGCTGCCCGACATGGTGGAGCGGCTGCGGCAGGGCGAGACGGTCGACACGGACGCCGAACTGCCCGAGATCCGTTACGGCAACGACGAACTGGGCATGCTCGGCCAGGCTCTCAACCAGGCCCGCAGCAGTGCCCTGGAGACCGCCGTGCGGCAGGTCGAGCAGTACCGCGGCTTCGAGCGCCTGCTGCAACGCATCGCCAGACGTACCCAGTTGCTGATCGGCATGCAGATGAAACGTCTCAGCACGATGCAGCGGCAGCACGAGGACCCCGAGGTCCTGGAAGGACTCTTCGACGTCGACCACCTGGCCGCCCGGCTGCGGCGCTACGAGGAGAACCTGGTCATCCTCGGTGGCGGTCAGCCCCAGCGGCGCTGGCGCAATCCCGTGCTGCTGCTGGACCTGCTGCGCTCCGCGCAGGGCGAGGTGCAGGACTACCGGCGCATCCGGATCGACACCGAGGACGAGATCTGGCTGTCCGAGCGCGCGGTCGGTCCCATGGTGCACGTACTGGCCGAACTCATGGAGAACGCGGTGTCGTTCTCCAAACCGCCGACTCCGGTGGAGGTGTCCGCGTCCCGGGTGGGCCGCGGCGTCGCGGTCGAGATCGAGGACCGCGGCATGGGCATGGACCCCGAGCAGTACGCCGAGGCCAACCGATTGATGGCCGACCCGCCCCGCATGGACGTGATGTCCCGCGCCGACGACGCCCGCCTCGGCCTGTACGTCGTGGCCCGGCTCTCCGCCAACCTGGGGCTGAACGTGGAACTGCGGCCCTCGTCGTTCGGAGGCACCCGGGTGGTCGTCCTGGTGCCGGCAGAGCTGGTCTCCGACGGGAGGCCGCGCTCGGAGCCGCCGGACAGCGCTGTCCCGGCGCAACTCGCGAGCGTCGGCGCGCCCCGCTCCGCGCAGGACGGCGATCCTGGGGGTGCTTGGCCGCAGCCGCAGCCGCGACTCCAGCCGCAACCGCGGCCCGGCGACCAGGAGACGTCCACGCGCCCGGTCACCGGCCCCGGGACCGAAGCGCCGGCCCGCGCCACCGCCGCGCCCTCGACGGCGAGTCCGGACCCGCTGCCGCGCCGGGTACGGCAGGCCAGTCTGGCCGCCGAACTCCGCGATCCTTCCTGTGTGTACGCTGAGAAGCCGCCCGTCGAAACCCCGGAGACGGAGACGGAGCCGTTGCCGCGCCGGATCTCGCCGCGCCGCTCCGGCGCCACGGTCGGCGCCTTCCAGCGCCAGTCCCGGATAGCCCGGCTCGGGCCCGACTCCGATCAACAGCCCACTCAACCCTCACCGCGCCACGACGGGGCCCGCAAGGAAGACGGACGATGACTCTGCGAACCACTGCCACCAACTCCGACCTCGACTGGCTGCTCGACCGCTTGGTCGACCAGGTTCCGGGCACCAGGAACGCCGTCGTGCTGTCCGACGACGGCCTGGTGGTCAGCCAGTCCAGCAGTATCGACCGGGTCGACGCGGAACGCCTGGCCGCCATCGCCACCGGCCAGCAGAGCCTGGCCCGCGGAGTCGGTGAGGTCTTCGGCGGCGGACCGGTCCACCAGGTCATCATCGAACTCCGTGACCTGTGGCTCTTCGTCAGCTCCGCCGGCCGGGGCACGCACCTGGCGGTCGTGGCGGACCAGGAGGTGGACGCCGAGGTGATGTCCGTGGCCATGCACACCCTCGTGCAGCAGGTCGGGCAACGCCTGGGCACCGAGGTCCGTGTGGTGCCGGACGATGCCGAGGCATCGCCGTCCCGCCGCTCCGGCGACACCGAGAGTGGGGGAGGACGTGGGTGAGCCACTGGGCGGACGCGGCACCGGACGACGAGTACGCGGAGCAGAGCTTTGTCAGGCCGTACACGATCACCCAGGGGCGCACGACCTCGGCTCGGAACGACCTCACCCTCATCACGGTGATCGCGACGGTCGTCGCGCCCGATGAGGAGCCCTCGACCCGCGGCCTGCAACCCGAACACAGGCTGATCCTCCAGCAGTGCCGCACCCCGGTGGCTCTCGCCGAGGTCGCCGCCGGGCTGAACCTGCCCGTGGCGGTGACGAAGATCCTCGTCTCCGACCTGATCGCGCTCGGCAGGGTGACGGCCCGGGCGCCACTGGCGGTCGCGGCGGGCCGGGGACTGGACATGACACTTCTTCAGGCGGTGAAAGATGGCCTACTCAGACTCTGACGACCAGGTCGGGACAGACCCGACCCACCCCACCGCGCCCCAGGCTCCGGCGGCGGTGAAGATACTCGTCGCGGGCGGATTCGGCGTGGGCAAGACCACCATGGTCGGTGCCGTGAGCGAGGTCGTGCCCCTGAACACCGAGGAGCATCTGACGGTCGCGGGCGTCGACGTGGACGACATCGACGGGGTGGACCAGAAGGCCACCACGACTGTGGCCCTGGACTTCGGCCGGATCACCGTGAACTCCCAACTCGTGCTGTACCTCTTCGGCACACCCGGCCAGGAACGCTTCTGGTTCATGTGGAACGACCTGGTGCACGGGGCGCTCGGTGCCGTCGTCCTCGTGGACACCCGGCGGCTGAAGAGCAGTTTCGCGTCGATCGACTTCTTCGAGAGCCGCGACATCCCGTTCGTCGTCGGCGTCAACTGCTTCGACGGACGCCAGGACCGCACCGAGCCCGAGGTCCGGGAGGCACTCGACCTCGACCCGCACACCCCCATCGTCATGGGCGACCTCCGGCAGCGCCTGGCAAGCCGCGACCTGTTGCTGGCCCTGATCGAGCTTCTGATGTCCGGCCCGACACCGCTCCCGAGCCACACGGCCGCCGCGCCGCCGTCGGACAGGACGGCCGCGGCCGACGCACTCTCCTCCTCCGCGGCTTCGCCGACGGGCACAGGCGGCGAGCGCCTTCCGGCTCCGCGCTGATCGGCGGCGCCGTGCACTCCTCGGTGTGCGACGGCACCACGTCCACCTGGTCGATCCGCCGGACCGACCTGTCCACCGGCACCGCCACCACCCTGCGAGGGCCGGGATCGGAGTCACCTCGGTAGGCCGCCCGACGTGGCCGACGAGGACGAGCCGTTGGCCGGCCCGGACCGGCCGCGACGGTCGAGGGCTGCTGGTAGCACCGACCGCCGTACCGTCGAAGCCGGCGGCATCCTCTTCCTCCCGCCGCGAGCACATCCAGGAAGCACCGGCTGTGCTCGCGGCCGCACGTCCTGAACCGTCGGGTGTGCCCGAAGGCGACGAACCCACCGTCAGGGGCGGGGCGCGAAGTGGACCAGGATCCGGCCCGTGTTGGCCGTGTCGGTCTCCAAGCGGTCGTACAGCTTCCTGATGTGCTTCTGGCCGAGGAACGCGAGGACGCGTGCCCTGAGCTGCCCGGTTCCCTTTCCGTGAATGATCTCCACGACGGGCTCTTCCGTACGTTTCGCCTGGAAGACGACCTGCCGCAGCGCGAGTTCGATGTCGCGGTTGTTCCGGAAGATCGGGTGCAAATCCAATGTCAGCAAGGTGCTACCTCCGGTTCCCGCCACCTGTGACGACCCGGCCCGAGCGTGTCATCCGACACCTCGGACTCGTCCTGGACGTCCTGGCCCCGCCCGCGTCCACAACCGCCCGGGACGCCGCACGCACCCTACTGCTCGCCGGGCGAGAACGCTTCCGACGTCCTGCCCACATCTGGGCCGGTGCGGCTCGTGCGCCGGCAGGCGGCCGTAGTGGGTGGCGGCGCAGAGGTCGCCGAAGGTCGCCGACGACACCGGTACGGACAGGTCCGCCATCCGCTGCGAGGCGGACACCGGGCTGGTACATGCCTGACAACCGTCGCGCCGGCGAGGCCACCTGGTTCACCATGGGGTGTGCGATTCGATTCCGTGCCCATGCCGGCGACCGTCGAGGCCAGGCCTCGTGACAGCCGCGGCTATCCCGTACCGGCCATCACCCCATGGGAGGGCGACGAGCCCCAGTTCGCGCTCACCGACTACGGGCGCAGCGCCGAGTGCGCACGACAGCGTCTGTGTTCCGTCTGCAACACCCTGATTCCCAGGGGGCCGGTGTGGCGGGTGGTCGGCGCCGCGGAGAGTTCCGCGATCGGCGAGGCGCTTGCCGCCGGGCGGCCGTACCGCAACATGGCGGCGACCCTGGAGGCGCCGGGGCACCGCGCGTGCATGCTCTACGCCTCGATGGTCTGCCCGTATCTGGCGCGCCCGAACGCGCGGCGGGGGCTGACGGCGCAGAGCCCGGACGACATGACCGCGCATGTCGTCCGGGGCGCTGTTCGTGGGGACATGGGTGCCGTGGTGGGGTACGGCGACTACGAGTTCGCCGTCACCAAGACCCAGGTGCTGTTCCGTTTTCTCGACGTGGTCGAGTATCTGCCGCACGACACCGCCGACCAGCACCTGCCCGAGCTCCAGGCCGAACTCGCCCGCTCCGGCGGCCGGTTGGGTGGCGGTCAGCCGCGGTAGGCGGGCAGGCCGGTGTGCTGGGAGACCTTGACGGGCTTGCCGTAGCCGTGGGCGGTCTTCGTGATGGTGTACGTACCGGTCGGGGCGCGGAAGGCGATGGTCTTGCCGCCCGGCGACCAGGTGGGCTCGGTGTAGTCGGCGGTGGCGTTGGGGGTGACGTCCTTGACGACCTGGGTGGAGCCGCCGAAGTCCTCGACGAAGAGGTGGTCGTGCCCGTGGACGGAGCGGACGAAGACGACCTCCTCGTTGTCGGGGGAGAGAGCGGGCTCGGAACCCTTGGTCAGCGCGCCGCCCTGCTGCCGCAGGTAGTCGTCGCGGATGTAGACCTCGCCGGTGTGGGTGTTCTCGTAGACGGCCGAGCCGTAGCTGCCGCCGACATTCGGCCAGGTGTTGTCGGTCTGGGGGACGTTGCCGTCTCCCGGGTCGCCGTTCAGGCTGATCCTGGTCGGCTTGCCGTGGTTGCTGGTGGCCTTGACGCCCTCCAGGACGGTGCTCCCGTGGATCCTGGCCGAGAAGATGAGGTTGTTCTTCGCGGGGATCCGGTTCGCCCGGTCGGCGGCGGTCACCTGCCAGGTGGGGTGGGACCAGGTCTGCCCGCCCGGGTTGGCGGCGACGGTGACGCGGTGGCTGCCGTCGGGGTTGGAGACGACGAGGTCGCCGTGCCCGTCGACGAAGGCGGCCTTGCTGCCGCTGGGGTTCCAGGCCAGGTCACGGACGGTGGTACCGAAGTCGATCGACTTGCCGTTGACCACGACGTGGCGGGTGCCGTCGCTGATGGTGAGTCCCCTGGGCACGGTGACCGTGTGGGCGGACGCGGCTGCGGCGACCATCGCGGCGCTGCCCTTGGCGTCGCCGCCGGAGGACGGGGCGGCCGTCGCGGTCGCGGCCGTGCCGCACAGGGTGAGCAGTGCGGCGGCGCCTGCGGTGGTGACGGCTGTGGTGTTCCGACGGTGACGAGCGGACATCGAGGATCCCCCAGGGATGTGAATGGCACTGCGACGAGAGTGTCGCGGGAACCGCCTGCCGTCCCCGGGACCCGAACCGGTCCGTCGGCCTGCTGCTCTTCGCGATGAGGAAAGTCTTCCCACGGAGGGTGACAGGGCTGTGCGCTCGCCGTCACAGCCGTGCAATAGCGGGTCAAATGGTCGGCCGACCGGCGAGACCGGGCCGAGCGTCACGACTTCGCCGTCATGGCCGCCCTGTTCTTCGTGCTCGGCCTCGAACTCCTCGGCGACGGCATCGCGGCCCGGGAAGTGTCCTCGGCTGTCGCGCTAACCGCCGCTCCGCTCGACGTGCAGATGGATCGGCCCGCGTAGAACGGGGCTGCGCCGGTACGGTGGCGGGTCGGCGACCAGTCTGGGTCGGTCGAGGCGGCGTACCAGCTCGGTCAGCGCGATCTGCGCTTCCCGTCGGGCCAGCGGGCCGCCGAAGCACAGGTGGATGCCGCTGCCGAAGCCGAGATGCTGGTTGTCATGCCGGTCGGGGTCGAAGCGGTCGGGATCGTGGAAGCGGTTCGGATCACGGCTGCCCGCGGCCGGCATCAGCATGACCTGCGAGCCTTTGGGGATGACGGTGTCGGCGACGGTGACGTCGCTGTACGCCGCCCGCCAGGGAATGATGTGCACGGGCGGCTCGTAGCGCAGCAGTTCCTCGACCAGTGGCACGACCAGATCCGGTTCGTCGCGCAGTCGTTGCATTACCTGCGGGTGGCGCAGCAGCGTCAGCACGCCGTTGGTGATGAGGTTGACGGTGGTCTCGTGGCCGGCGATCAGCAGCAGGTTGGCGGTGCTGATGATCTCCTCGTCGGTCATCTGCCCGTCCGGCCCGTCGTCGTAGGCCAGCCGTGACAAAAGGTCGTCTCCCGGGCGGCAGCCACGACCCGGGCCTGCTCCACGGCGTTGGCCCAGTGCTCCAGCGAGATGAGCCGGTACTCGTAGACCGGGTTCGGGCAGCGTGCCACGTCTCCCGCGACGAAGATGTCGTCGGTGATCAGGCCGTTGAGGTCCATGGCGCGGCAGCCCGTGTCGCAGGCGATACCCCAGACACCCGCCGCCAGTCCCGAGCCCCGCAGCCACTCGGTGTTGCGGATGCCGCCGAGTGCCACCACCGCCACGTCGGCGTCGAGCGTGCTGCCGTCGTCGAAGTGGGCACGGCGCAGCCGCCCCTGCGTGTCGCCCTCCAGCCTGGTGACCTTCACACCGCACCGCAGGTCGACACCGTGCGCGCGCTGCATGTCCGACGCCACCTCGCCGATCATGGCGCCGAGCGCCCCGACCAGCGGGGCCGGCCCGAGTTCGGCGACGGTCACCGGGATGTCCCGCTCGCGGCAGACGGAGGCGATCTCGGAGCCCGTGAATCCGGCACCGATGACCAGCACGCGGGAGGGTCCGGCGGCGAGGGCCCGCCGCAGGCTCTCGGCGTGCTCGCGGGTCCGTACGACGAACACCCCGTCCAGCGCCGCCTCGCTCTCCACGAACCACGGCCGGGCCCGCACCCCGGTGGAGATCAGCACCCGGTCGAAGAAGGATCTCGCGGCCGTCGGCGAGACGCACGTGGTTCGTCGCGAGGTCCAGCCCGTCGGCGGGCACGCCCAGCAGCCACTCCGCGTCGATGTCACGCCGTCGCGGCAGCACCGTGCCCCCGGCCGGCACCCACCCCGTCAGCACCTGCTTGGACAGGGGCGGACGGTCGTAGGGCTCGCCCAGCTCGTCGCCGATCATCGTCAGCGATCCGGTGAACCCCTCGTCGCGCAGGGACTCCGCGGCCCGCAGCCCCGCCAGGGACGCCCCGACGATCACGATGCGGCCCTCGCGTCTGAACGCTCGCAGGTTGTCGGCGCTGGTCATGACCTCGACGCCTCCACCGGTACGTCACGCCCCTCCGGCCGTCCTTCCAGCCGGTCGACCAGAATCGCCTGGACCGGGCAGGCCGCCGCGGCACGCAACACCCGGTCGCGCTGGGCGTCGTCGGGGTTCGGGTCGTACATCAGCGCTTCCTCGCCGTGCATCCGGAACGCGTCCGGAGCCAGGAACGCGCACTGCGCATACCCTTCGCATCGGGAAAGATCAACGACGACTCGCATCCCGGCCTCCGCGGGGACGGCAGGCTGCGGACCCGGAAGCCGGCGCCCCTCCGGCACGGGAATCGCGAGACAACCAGAACAGGGGTGCGCCGTGGGTCTCCGCAGAAAGAACTGTTGGTCGCACTCAAGGCGACCGGCGGCGGTGAAAACCGCCCAGAGATCCTGACATTGCTCTTGTTCACCGTATTCCGCGCACACCTCGCCCGCACCCCGGGACGTCGTGTGTGCGGGGCCCGGCCGCCTTCGGCCGATCGGCGCCACCGCGCACCAGGCCGGCACGGTGCGCTTCGGCACCGACCCGGAGTCCTCGGCCCTCGACGTCAACTGCAAGGCCCACGACCTGGACGACCTCTACGGAGTCCGTTGCGCGCACCCGGTTCCCGACCGGGCGAACATCCTCCGCCGGGCAGCGCAACGCGGTCCGCCGCGGTGTGCCGCCGTCCCTCCCCGGTGTTTGTCTGAAGTCTGGATCGCCGGGCGACGGGCCCGGCGGAGGCGGGCACGCAGTGGAGGAGCAGGACATCGTGAGTTCCACCGAAGGGACGCGCCGAAGCGTGATCCCCGCCCACCTGCTAAAGGGCCAGAAGGCACTCGTGACCGGCGCGAACTCCGGGATCGGCAGGGCGACGGCACTCGCCCTGGGCCGGGCGGGGGCCGATGTCGTGGTCAACTACGTGGCCGGCGGCGAGGAGGCCGAGAAGGTGGTCGAGGAGATCACCGCCCTCGGGGTCCGGGCGGCCGCCTACGAGGCGGACGTCTCCGACGAACAGCAGGTCGTCGCCATGATGGACCGGATGGTCCGGGAGTTCGGCACGATCGACATCCTGGTCGCCAACGCCGGACTCCAACGGGACGCCCCGTTCACCGAGATGACCCTCGCCCAGTGGCAGAAGGTCCTGGACGTCAACCTCACCGGGCAGTTCCTCTGTGCCCGTGAGGCGACCAAGGAGTTCCTGCGGCGCGGTGTCGTGCCCGAGGTGTCGCGCGCGGCCGGGAAGATCATCTGCATGAGTTCGGTGCACCAGATCATCCCGTGGGCCGGGCACGTCAACTACGCCTCCTCCAAGGGCGGGGTGCAGATGATGATGGAGACACTGGCCCAGGAACTCGCCCCGAAGAAGATCCGCGTGAACGCGATCGCCCCCGGGGCCATCAAGACCCCCATCAACCGCAGCGCCTGGGAGACCCCCGAGGCCCTGAAGGACCTGCTGCGGCTCATCCCCTACGATCGCGTCGGCGACCCCGAGGACATCGGCTACGCGGCCGTCGGCCTCGCCTCCGACCTCATGGACTACGTGGTCGGCGCCACCCTGTACGTCGACGGCGGGATGACGCTCTTCCCGGGTTTCGCCACCGGCGGCTGACACCGGCGGCCGGCCCGCCCCACCCGCGCATACCCGCGCATACCCGCGCCCACCCCGCGTCGGCCCCGGAGAGAAGGCACATGCACACGGTCCTGCTGTACTGGCCGGACACCCACGGCGAGCTGGAGGGCCTCACCGACGCCGATCTGCGGCGCGGCGGCGCAGGTGACGAGGGCGGCTGACGAGGACTGAACCGGGGCCGGGCTACCTCTTGTCGAGAGCCTCGTTCAGCGTGATGGCCGAGTCGATGAGGGCGAGATGGGTGAACGCCTGCGGGAAGTTACCGAGTTGACGGCCCGTCGGGTCGATCTCCTCGGAGTACAGGCCCAGGTGGTTGGCGTACCCCATCATCTTCTCGAACACGAGCCTTGCCCGGTCCGTCCGTCCCGCGCGCGCCAGGGCGTCGACGTACATGAACGTGCACAGCGAGAAGGTGCCCTCCGAGCCGCGCAAGCCGTCGGGCGAGGCACTGGGGTTGTACCGGTAGACCAGGCTGTCGCTGACCAGTTCCTCCTCCATGGCGTCCAGGGTGGCCGACCACATCGGATCCCCGGGGGTGAGGAACCCGACCGTCGCCATACGCAGCAGCGAGGAGTCCAGGACCTCACCGCCGTAGTGCTGGACGAAGGCCCGCCGGTCCTCGCTCCAGCCCTTGGCCATGACCTGCTCGTAGACGGCGTCCCGTTCGGCCTTCCAGCGGTCGGCCGTGGACGGCCACCCCTTCGACTCGGCGAGTCGCACCGCCCGGTCGAACGCCACCCACGACATCACCCGCCCGTACGTGAAGTCCTGGCGGCCGCCGCGGGTCTCCCAGATGCCCTCCTCCGCCTGGTCCCAGTGGTCGGCCAGCCAGTCCAGGTCCGTCCGCAGCGAGGTCCAGCCCCCGTGCCCGACCTGGAAGCCGTGCTGGTGCGCGAAGTAGATGCTGTCCAGCGCCTCGCCGTAGATGTCCAGTTGGAGCTGGGTGGCGGCGTCGTTGCCGATCCGGACGGGGGCGGAACCCTCGTAGCCCTCCCAGTGGTCGAGGATCTGCTCGTTCAGGTCGGAGGAGCCGTCGACCTTGTACATGATGTTGAGCGGGCCCGTGTTCCCGTGCCTGCCGGCCCGCTCCTTGACCCGGTCGCTCAGCCAGATGATGAACGCCCTGGCCTCCTCCGTGAAGCCCAGTCCCAGCAGGGCGTACACGGAGAAGGAGGCGTCCCGGATCCAGGTGAAGCGGTAGTCCCAGTTGCGCTCACCGCCGAGTTGCTCCGGGAGCGCCGCCGTGGGAGCGGCCACCACGGCGCCGCTGGGCGCGAAGGTCATGAGCTTCAGCGTGATCGCGGACCGCTCGACGACCTCCCGCCAGCGCCCGGTGTAGCGCGACTGCGCCAGCCAGGAGCGCCAGAACTCCGCCGTCTCCTCGAAGAGCCGTTCGTGTTCTGCGCGGCGGACCTCCCTGGGCGGGCCGTCGGCGCCCATCTCCAGGATCAGCCCGCGCTGCTGGCCGGCCTCCAGGGTCACCGAGACCTGGAGGTCGGCCTCCCGGTGCGTCAGAATGTCCGAGAGCCGCTCGTCCTTGGGCTCCCGGATGACGTGCACGGTGAGTTCCGTGCCGTCCTCCGCGGCGAAGACCGCCCCGTGCGGGGTGACGTGCACCTCGTGTTTGCTGCGCCCGTAGTCGAACCGCGGGGCGACCTCCACGTCGAACGTCATGGTGCCGCGCACGCAGCGGACCAGGCGGACCAGGCGGTGGCGCCGCGTGGCCGTCGTACCGGTCACGGGCATGAAGTCGACCACCTCGCCGGCACCCGCCTCGGTCATGAACCGGGTGACCAGGATCGCGGTGTCGGGCAGGTACAACTGCTTGGTCGAATGGGTCGGGTGGGCCGGCCGGACCGAGCAGTATCCGCCCTTGTCCTTGTCCAGCAGCGCCCCGAACACACTCGGTGAGTCGAACCGCGGCGAGCAGAACCAGTCGATCGCTCCCTCGGTGGTCACCAGCGCCGCGGTCTGCAGATCGCCGATCAGCCCGTGGTTCTCGATCAGCGGGTAGTCGTCCATCGGGGTGCCCCTTCCGGCGTGCCATTCACCCGAATGCACCCCCTCGATCAGCGTATGCCGGAGCTTTCGCTCCGGCTCGTCGGGCCCCGTCCGTCCGACAGCGGTTACCGTTCCGGCGCGGACACCGCCCGCACCACGGCCGCCAGAACTTCCTCCGGACTCTCCAGACCGTTGACGCCGATGGTGACGCCCGGTTCGTCGGCGTGCAGCGGTTCCAGGGTCGCGTACTGGGAGTCGAGCAGCCCCGGCGGCATGAAATGGCCCCTACGCCGTGTCATGCGCTTCTCGGCCACCTCACGGTCGAGGGCCAGATACAGGAACCATACGTTCGCTCCCGTGCGCCGGAACTGGTCGCGATACGCGCGCTTGAGCGCGGAACAGGCGGCAACACCTCCGTGTCCACTCGACGCGGTGGTCCGGATCCACTCCGTGATCGCCGCCAGCCAGGACCGCCGGTCGGCGTCGTCCAGCGGGTGTCCGGACGCCATCTTGACGCGGTTCGACGCGGAGTGGAGGTCGTCCCCCTCCAGGAACGGCACACCGAGCAGGTCCGCGAGCCGGGCGCCCACGGTGGACTTGCCGGACCCGGACACACCCATCACGATCACGACGCGCGAACCGCCGCCTCTTTCGGCCAACGATCCTCCCGGAGCCGGCGGCGGAATACGTAACTCCACTATCGCTCGCACCCCTCGGTCGGGACAGCCGAGGGCCCCCGTCGCTGCATTGAGCAGCCGACGGCATCTCCACCCGGCCGACCTCCGCAGACGCCTTCGCCGAGACCTGTGCAGCCCAGGATGTCCGCCGCCCTGCGGTCCGCCGCCCGGTCGCCGACATGGCCGCCCGCGACCGTCGCCGCACGCTGCCGGAACCGCACCACCTCAGTCGTCAAGTGCGAGTCCCTGCGTGACCGTGCTGAACACTTCGTCGTCCTGACCACCCGCCCCGGCACGGACAGCCACAGCAGGCTGGAGCTGCTCTCCGTGACAGGGCGCCAGCAACCGACGCCCTGATCCGTGGCCGGCCGCCAGCCGCGCGAACTGCTGCTTCGTGCACGCCACTTCGCCCAAGGTGACCGCCGGGGTAAATCGTCTGTTCAGGGCGCTGATCGCGTGACCCGAAAGCAGGGGGCCGTCCGCACCGTTCTGACCCAGAAGACGCGCACGTCGGCAGATGAGCCGTGGCCCGAACAGAAGGCTCCGGAACAGGATCGAAGAGCGAGCACGGGGCAGCCGACTCCTCGTGCACGGCCGGGCGTGGCTCGGCGCCCCACCGTGCACGAGGCCGTAGAGCCTGTCCCGCGACCTTCCTGCGCAGCGTCAGGCTTCGTTACGGTCCCGTTCTGCGGCCGATTCACGCAGCTGTGCGTCGGTAGCCTCACGCCACTCGTCCGCGACGTCGCGGGTTTCGTCCAGGTCGCAAGTCTCTAACCAGCCGTAGGGATATCCCCACGGTTCAGGGCAACCTGGCGACGAACGGTTAACTCTCAAGTAGCTTCGCCGGGCATCCGCTTCACCGGCCTCCCCACCCCCCACCTCATCGGAGACCACACCCCCATGTCCGCAGCGACAGACTCAATGGGTTCCCGTCCACCGGACGCCCGATGTAGCACCCCCGCTCCCACCGTCCTGATGGACGACCAGGCGCTCGCGGGCTTTCTCGGCGCGGCCGTCGGTGAGTACCGACTCATCACCCCCGAAGCCCCGTTACCCTGCTTCGCACTCCTGCTCGGCAGTGCGGAGGCGACGACGTACCACGTACAGGGCATCGCCTTCGGCCGTAACGCCCGTACCAGTGACCCAGCGGCTCGACGGGAGTTCAGCGAGACGATCGTGCCGAAGTTCGGGCCGGCCTACGAGAACGAGCACCGCGGCTGGTGGATGGACTCCCACGACCTCCTCCTGGCATCCCGCGAGGCCGACGCCCTGGGGATGGACCTGCTCGGCTCCATCCACATGCACCCGGACTGGCACCGCCTGGGCCCACCGGCAGAGCGGGGTCTGATGCTCAGCGAGCGTCCGACCCCCATGGACCGCCACCTCTTCAGCCGCACCGGATGGCCCCTCAACGTCATCTGCTACCTGGAGCGCCGGGGCGACGACTTCTACCACGCCCTGGCGGCCTGGGCCCCGCCTCCCCGGCATTCGTCCGAAGGCACCGAGTGCCCCGAGGTCGCGCTCCGGATCCGCACCAGTTCACTGACGAAGGCGTGAGAGCGATGCATCAGCCAGAAGAAACCGGCGCCCCCGCCCCGGAAGGCACCCGGGACGACACTCGGGCGATCCGCGCGCTGTGGGCCGAGATGGCCCGGGGCTGGGCGGCCGGTGATGCCGCGCTGTTCGCCGCGAGCTTCGCGGAGGACTGCGACTTCACGACCGTACGAGGCGACAAGCCGCTCGGCCGCACCGGCATCGAGGCAGGGCACGCCGCCCTCTTCCGCGGGCCGTACGCCGGAACCGTCCTCGACGCCCGCGTCGTGGCAGTCCGCTTCCTGCGCCCCGACCTGGCAACGGTCGAGGCGGAGTCGACCATCACCACGCCGGACGGCGGGTCGCCGGCCGTCACGCACGCGCTGGCCGTCGTGGAACGGACGGCGGAACGCGACTGGTCGATCAAGGCGTTTCACAACATGATCCCCGCGTCCCGCCCGACGCGGCAGGTACCGGTACAGCAGGCCCCCGCCTCGAAGGAGTCCACCGTGGACGAACCCACCGCCCGCCCGAAACTCCGCCATCTGGCCATCGTGGCCCGCGATCCGGAGAAGCTGGCCGAGTTCTACGCCTCGGTCTTCGCGATGGAACTCTTCCACCGCGATCCCGACGGCAGTTGCTTCCTCTCCGACGGCTACCTGTCCCTGGCCCTGATCAAGCACCGACTCGACGGTGAGACCCCGCTCGGCATGAACCACTTCGGTTTCCACATCGAGGACACGGCCGCCACCTCCGGAGCGCTGGTGGCCGCCGGCACTCCGAAACCGGCCGAACGCTTCACCGACCGCCCCTTCGCCGAGTACCGGGCCATGGACCCGGAGGGCAACTGGTTCGACCTCTCGGAACACGGCTTCGGCGGCCCGCCGGCACCAGCGAAGGGATGACCTCGGAAAACGGCACGGGGTCCGTCGGCGACGTGACGGACCCCGGGTGCGATCACGCCCGCTGCCGCGACGTCAGGGCACTGCGGACGTGAGGAGCTGGTGACACCGCGCCGCTGACCGTGGATGTCGGCGCGGTGCCCAGCGGTCGTCTCTCGGAACAGGCCGTCAGAGCAGCTCGGGGGCATGGAAGTCACCGAGCCCGCAGGCCCGGTCCCGGTCCAGCCAGTAGCGGCGCGGCTCGGCGAGCATGACGTCGACGCCGACGGCGAGGATGCCGGGGATCCTGGCCAGTTCGCCGTCGATGAAGGACGCCAGGGCGGAGCGGTCGGTGACCAGGCCCGTGCACAGGACGGACATGTCGCTGGCGACGTGTGCGGCGAGCCGGGTCTGGGGGAGCCGGTCGATGCGGCGCATGACCTCCGGGGTGTCGCCGGGGGCGACACGCAGGCGCAGGACGAACGGGGTCTCGAAGCCGAGCCAGTCCGAGACGACCTCCAGGCGTGGCTTGACCCACTGCTCGTCGAGGACCCGGCGGACGACCCGGTGCGCGGTGGAGGGGGCGTGCACGAGGGCGTAGATCGGGTAGTCGCCGGAGATCTGCGCCAGGAGCTGGAGGTGGGGCAGATCGCGCAGGCGTGCGAGGACGGCCAGCGGGGTCTCGCCGGTGATCGGGAGAGCAGCATCTGATCCGTAGCCCTGCCCTGCCCTGCCCCGTGCCGTCTTCACCTCCGACCTCTTCGCGACCGGAAACGACCGCGCCAACTGTGCCGTCGTCCGGGCCGCGCCGACGGAGAAGCTGGACCTGATGGGGCCGGCGGTGTACGGGCGTTGCGGAACCCGGTGGACAAGGCACTGAAGGGCGCTCGGATGCATACGTGGCTGGATCTCCACAGCGAATGCGCAACTGCGGCACGGGTGCGTTCGATTGGTGCGGAGTTGTCCTGGTCGGAACTGTCGTGGCAATAGCTGTCGGTTTCCTATGCGGGGCTACATGTAGAGAAGCTGCCCTCAATTCGTGTGCATGCGCGCATGGATGAGTAGTCGACTGTTTCAACTGCCCTACTGGGAGCAGTGAGCGACTGGATGCCGGGCACACTCCGTGATTTGATCCTTCGCACCGCCGGGATCGCGCCACGATGTCCGGAAACGGATGGCGCGGGCCTGCGGTCGCGGCCCACCGGCTATCCCCAGCTTGGCCGCTCCCCCTTGTGGAACATCCATACGAAGGGCAGTTTCATCATGAACTCCGCTCCCCAGGTTCAGACCCTTGAAATCTCTGACGCCGAACTCGACACCGTTTCCGGCGGCCTGAGCCCGCAGGTCGGCATCGCCGCCGGCCCCACGGCGATCAGCAGCTCGGACCTCGTGGCTCAGCTCGGCGCGGTCAAGGACGGGGTCCTGGACACCGTCGGCCAGTACCACCAGGTCGGCGTCACCGTCTCCTTCTGATCGTCAGATCGCGGGAGTTGCTAATCGCGGGATCGCCGATACCGGCAGCCTGACCGCCGATCGGCGTCCGCGGCGACAAGCCCCCTACCCGCGGGTCCTCGCGGGTAGGGGGCTTGATCATTAGGGGTTGCTTCTTCTTGTCCCGGGTCTTGTCGGGGATCTTGGTGACCTGCGCTTCCCTGCTCAGCAGGGGGTAGGCCCTTGCGCCTGCTGGTCGTCCTTGAGCGGCTTGGAGTGACACCTGAGCACCCCTCGGGCGGCCCACATGCCTGAACCTAGGACATGCAGAGGGACGCCTACCCTGGATTGGACTAGACAACAAACAACCCCCAGACCGCTGACCTGGGGGTTTCACATGGAGCGGGTGACGAGAATCGAACTCGCGCTCTCAGCTTGGGAAGCGACGGCGCTCGGGCGGTCCATATGGCTCTGACGTGCGCAGATGCCGTGTGCTCGGGTGGTCGTGCGAGTCCGATCGCACCGCTGCCGACCGCGGTTGTCCGCTCTTACGGGCACGCTGTGGGCACGGGTCGCGATGACCGGTGGGCAGAGCACGTGCACGAACGGCACTGTGCTCGGCTGAGCTCGGTCGGCGGTCCAGTAGGGAGAGCCCTCGCGCGTGCACAGACCTTCGGGTGAAGCCCGTTTCCGCCGTAAGGCCGATGGCCGCGGCCTCCTCAGGACAGCTGGCGCTCGGCCCCTTGGCTCATTTGCCGGCTTCTGGGCCGTACCACTGAGCGACAAGTACGCAGCCCGTCCGGTGGGAGCGTGTTCCCTGCGACGCGAACGGCAGGAGCCGAGGCGGGTCTCTTCGCCGCGTTCCGCGCGGACGAGCGGCGGACGCTGATGCCGACGAGCGTGGCAGTTCCTCGCGGTGCGGACGGATACGGCCCCCGCCCGCGTGATCAGCCGGAACCGGAACTGCCCGCCGCCTCACTCGTCGCGCGACGGTACTCCTCGTTGATGCGCTGAGCTTCCTCGAGCTGGTCCTCAAGGATGACGATGCGGCAGGCAGCCTCGATCGGAGTCCCCCTGTCGACGAGCTCGCGGGCACGAGCGGCAATCCGCAGTTGGTAGCGGGAGTACCGGCGATGTCCTCCCTCCGAGCGGAGCGGAGTGATCAGGCGAGCCTCACCGATGGCTCGGAGGAAGCCTGGGGTGGTTCCGAGCATCTCGGCTGCCCGGCCCATCGTGTATGCGGGGTAGTCGTCGTCATCCAGACGATCACCAAGAGGGTTGTCCGCTGTCATGTCACCTCGCTGTGCAACGCAGTCGAGGGGCCCTGGTGCCGTACGGCACCAGGGCCCCGAAGGAAATTCAACACCATCTGTCGGCCCTACTGCTGTGCCGACCTTCTGTTTCCGCTACCCGGCCCGGCAGGGGCGGAGCGGGGGGATCGCAGCTGCGTGACCGGGGACCACCATCCATTCCGGGGTCTTGCGGTACCCGGGCCGAGAACTTCTAGGGCCCGGGCGATCCTGATGGCGTCTGCTCCTCCGTTCCTCTCTGAACCAACCACTGTGGGAACTGGTACTGCTGTCGGCAGCTCCTCGACGTGCGAGCCGCCCAGTGCGGCTCCCAGTCCCGTCACCGTCCTGGGAACACCTTGGCTTCGAGGCTCGAGAGCCGCACTGACCTGCGAACTTCGTTTCATCCACCCGCCAGTTCGTGTCTGGCGGGTCTTGTTCGACCGTCTCTACAAGTTGGAGCGTAACCACGCCAGGAAGGAATGTCTACTCTGGCAAAGGTAGATTTCACCCTTCCAGACGAGGAAGAAACTTGCCGCCTGCGAAAATGACTCCCCCAAGTCGTAAGCTCTGCTGTCATGTCGAACCCTGATGAGCTGCTCGTCGCCATCTCCGCCGCGGTGGAGTCCGAGCGCAGCAATCAGATGTCGCTGACCGTGGTCGTCGGCGGTGCCGTCATCACCGGTCGGCTGGCTCCTGAGGCGGTGTGGCGAGAGCGGGTCGCGGAGGTCCTGAAGGACTCGGACCGTCTCGGCCCGTTCTCGGACGTCTTCGCCCGCGGGCCGCGAGCGAACCGGCCCGGTCACGGCGAGGCGCCCACGCATCTGCACTTCCATCTCGCCCGGATCCTGCAGGGCAGCCTCGGGATCCCGGAGACGGGCGGCATGTACCGAGTCGCGATCAAGGACGTCAGCGCATGGACCGTGGGTGATCTCAGCTACTTCGACGGGTGAGACGTTGTCTCCGCCCCGTGTCCCGGCCCGGCCGGGAGTTTCCGAGCGGACGACGACACAGCGGTGGGGGCCCTGCCGACGTGTGTCGGCAGGGCCCCCACCGGGATCCTCAGGTCGGTTTGGCGCCTTTGCTCATACGTCCATGGGTCCGGTGCCGCCGAGCAGTGCCGACGCGGTCCGGAGCGGAGTGGGAACGCCCACGGGCGCGGCGTCGGGGCGGTCGTGGCAGGTGAAGCCGAGGCGCACCATGGCCCGGGTGACTTCGCCGGCGGTGAAGTCGCGGCGGTCCTGTCGCGTGATGACCTGACCCACCTGCTTGACGGGGTAGCGGCGGCGGCCGATCGTCACGGACTCACCCGTGACGATCTCGGGCCTGACGCTCTTCATGGAGGCCAGCACCCCGATCCTGGTGAGGTCGAACGGGTACCTGGCGATGACGCAGCGCATGATGCCTCCCAGGGGAGAAGTCGCGGGGAAAGGAAACCGGGCTGTCCGGGGGCGCGGATCAGCGGGAGAAGGCGAGGACGCCCGGGACTCGGACGTACCCACCGACGTAGCCGGGGCGGGCGCCGGGCGAGGGCGGCAATCCGTCGAGGACGTCCCGCAGTCGGATCCGGTCCGTGTACGTGGGACTGTCGCGGAGAACGGCGAGCCGGACCCGAGTGATCAAGTCCGTGCTCTGGTCGTCCATGTCGCACACGGTCAGGTACTCGACACCGGCGCCCGCCATGACGGCCAGAGCCACCTCGACGGTCATGTCGTCATACACCCGAGGCCCGTACGCTTCGATGTCGTCGACCACGGTCACGGGGGCGGGGTCTTGCATGCGGTACTGCGTCTGAATTGACGTCAACGGTGCCTCCTGCGGTAAGAGTTGCTCGGTTTCGTGACCATTGCGGTCCCAGGGAGACCACGGTGGTCCGGGCACCGCGACAGCCCTTAGGCAGCCGATTCGTCGCCGGGCCGCAGCTGCGCCCTGCGGCGCGCCCCGGCGCCGACAGGTCGGCCCTGGCCGGTGCGGCCCCGGTGGCTCCGGGACGGCGAAGACGCGCGGCGGGGGCGTTCCACGACCGGAGCGGTGATGACCACCGGGACGCCGGAGGGCACCTGGGCACCGGTGATGCGGCTCAGTTCCGCCTCGCCCGAGCGGACCGGGGTGATGTGCGGGGTGATGCCGGCCGAAGCCATCAGCCAGCTCACGCCGCGGCGCTGGTCGGGGGTCACGAGGGTGACGACGCTGCCGGACTCACCGGCGCGGGCCGTACGGCCGCCACGGTGCAGGTAGTCCTTGGGGTCGCTGGGCGGATCCACGTTGACGACCAGGTCGAGGCTGTCGACGTGGATGCCGCGGGCCGCGACGTTGGTGGCCACCAGGACCGTGACGTGACCGTCCTTGAACTGTGCCAGGGTCCGGGTGCGCTGCGGCTGGGACCTGCCACCGTGCAGGGCCGCGGCGCGGACACCGCTGTTCAGCAGGTGCTTGGTCAGCCGGTCCACGGCGTGCTTGGTGTCCAGGAACATGATGACCCGGCCGTCCCGGGCCGCGATTTCGGTGGTCGTGCGGTGCTTGTCGGCGTCATGCACGTGGAGTACGTGGTGCTCCATCGTGGTGACGGCACCGGCCGACGGGTCGACGGAGTGGACCACCGGGTCGGTCAGGTAGCGGCGGACCAGCAGGTCGACGTTACGGTCCAGAGTGGCTGAGAAGAGCAACCGCTGGCCCTCGGGGCGCACCTGGTCGAGCAGGGCGGTGACCTGGGGCATGAAACCCATGTCGGTCATCTGGTCGGCCTCGTCGAGAACTGTGATGCCGACGTCGGCGAGCCGGCAGTCGCCCCGGTCGATGAGGTCCTTGAGCCGACCGGGCGTCGCGACGACCACCTCCGCACCGGCGCGCAGCGCCCCGGCCTGCCTGCCGATGGACATTCCGCCAACGACGGTGGCGAGCCGCAGGCGCACGGAGCGGGCGTAGGGAGTGAGCGCGGCGGTGACCTGCTGGGCCAGCTCACGGGTGGGGACGAGGACGAGGGCCAGTGGCCTGCGCGGCTCGGCGCGCTGGCCCGCCGTAAGGGCCAGTACGGCAAGGCCGAAGGCGAGGGTCTTGCCCGACCCGGTGCGGCCGCGGCCGAGTACGTCACGGCCGGCCAGGGAGTTCGGCAGCGTCGCCGCCTGGATCGGAAACGGTACGGTCACGCCTTCCTGGCCGAGCGTGGTCAGCAACGGCGCCGGCATGACGAGATCGGCGAACGACTCGACAGCGGGCAACGCCGGCGTGACCGTCTTCGGTAGCGCGAACTCGCCCTGCGCGGCCCGTCGGTTTCCGTAACGGCTGGAACGGCGCGGAACGCCGGAGCGGCCTGCGGCAGCACTTCCTCCGGAGCGGTCGTATGTGCGAGTTGTGCGTGCGCGAGTTGTGCGTGTGCGGTTAATGTGGAACCTTCCTCGACGTTGGCACGCATCAAGGAATTCCCGCAGCGAAATGCGCGGCGCAGAGAATCGCGAGAACGAGCCGAAAAAGACAGGGTCGAATCACCCTGAAAATAAAGCGCGCCGGGACCCGCACCCCAAGGTGCGGGTCCCGGCGGCGAAGTATGCGTCAGTACCGGTGCGTCAGGCGGGAACGATGTTCTCGGCCGTCGGGCCCTTCTGGCCCTGCGCGATGTCGAACGACACCTTCTGACCTTCCAGCAGCTCACGGAAGCCCTGGGCGGCGATGTTCGAGTAGTGGGCGAAGACGTCGGCGCCGCCGCCGTCCTGCTCGATGAAGCCGAAGCCCTTTTCCGCGTTGAACCACTTCACAGTGCCGGTAGCCATTTCGTTTCTCCTTCGGAGACGGGGTCAGGAATACGCCTTGTGCGGATTCCGTGTCGCCGTGATGATCAACCGTCGGAAAACCTTCTGGCAACCACACCTGCAACTGCCGTCGACAGTAGCACGGCGACATCGGCCCTGCGCGACAACTAATTCCGCACCGCCTGTCGCCTCAGGAATATTTCTCGTGCGCCGCGCTGATTTCTCACTTTGCGGCCACAGATATTGTCTTCCGGGCTGCGGTATTGCCGCCGAGCGTTTCCGCTCACAGTGCTGTGACCTCCTTCGACAGCTTGTGCGCGGCCGCTGTCGTCGTCGGCGGACGAGATGCCGACGAAATCGCCGAGACCCTCGCAGCGAGACGAAGGCCACATGGCGATCCCGGCGGGGCGACCGATGCGCCCTGGCCCTGGCCCCGAGGACGATGGCGTCAGGCGCGCGTCTCCGCCGTGCTGGGCATACGTGGTCACGGCGCTTGCGCTGCAACGTGGCTGTCCGAAGAGGAGTCGGGCCCTGCAGCTCGGCAAGGTCATTGCGCCGTGACACTGGGAGACCAACGACCACAAGTACAAGGTCGCCGATCACGATGACAAGTTCGGCGTGATCACCGCTTTCTGCCAGGGTGTCAACAAATGCCCAAAGGCGTTGAACCGAATA
The DNA here is from genome assembly GCF_040651615.1 of Streptomyces sp. NPDC048417. Lineage (NCBI taxonomy): Bacteria > Bacillati > Actinomycetota > Actinomycetes > Kitasatosporales > Streptomycetaceae > Streptomyces > Streptomyces sp. NPDC048417. Next base: position 35,652 of record NZ_JBEZKI010000042.1, read on the forward strand.
TGACGGAGCACCCGATGAAGTGGGACCAGACGGGCCTGTCCGAACTGCAGGCGCAGGTGACGCACGGGATGCTGAGCCGTGTCACGGCTTTCACGTTCGGACCTGACGTCCGGCTTGTGCGCGGCGTGGTGACCTCCCCGGACCGGCCCGGCGCCGGCCGCGTCGTCCTGCGGGACGGGTGACGCCTCGACAGCTCCGTCGCCTTCGACCTGCCCCTGACGGACACCAGGGTGGAAACATCCCCCGGGGGGACCTCGCGGTCGCCCTGTGCGGCGTGCTGGCCGACCGCTCCGAACGCGCGGTCGCAGAGGCACCGCGCGACGCATTCGGGATCCCCGTGATCGACGCATCCGCCGCCGTTCGCACCTTCGTCGTCGAGCCGCGGTTCAAGGTGCCGGACGCACTGCATGCCGCGGCGGCGGCATTCTCCCTGGCCCCCGAGACGGAGGAGCCTCCGGCACTGCGCCTGCGCCGCTGCTTCTCAACCAGGCGACGTGCCGCCTCTACCTGGACACCCCTGAATCACACGACGCGCCGCCGTTCGGCCTGTGGCGATGCCGTGTCGGAGCCTGGATCTCCGCCGGCCTGTTCCCCGTGGTTCCCCGTGGTTCCCCGCACGATCTGGCACGGGTCTGGCACCTCCGCGTCGTCGAGCAGCACGGCAAGTTTCCTCAGGTCGTTCGCGACCATGACTTGAGCTGGGCGTCCGGCGATGGCCACGACCTCTGGCCAGGCAGATGCCTGGAGAGTCTCCGCGTCGGTGTCGTTGGGCGCCTCGGCCGCCGCGGCGTTAAGCGCGGCACCGAGCTCTCTCATCAGGACGACCTCTTCGTCGCTTCGGAGGCTGACGCCGAGGTACCGCTCTGGCTCGTCAGCGTCGCAGAAGTCGTCGAAGAGTGTGTGGAAGACATGGTCCAGGTCTTCGAACGCCGACGGGTCGAGCCACACGTCCCGCTACCACGGTGGATTGGCCAGGGCCAACACAACGGGTACGACGTGGACTCGGTGGTTCGCTATGAGTCGGGCGGCTTCGCTCACGAGTCCGAGCGTAGCGACCGCGGCTGGTGGAGGCATCAGCGCTCTTGGAACCCCGCTTTAGGAGTTCGATCCCGCGCCTGCGTGGCTGCGGTCCAACCTGTGCGCGGGTGCCATTACCGGGCGCTGCCGTATGCCGCCGTCCGAGCTCGTTGATGTCGGCGTTGGATGTCAGCGGAACAGCTGCGGCTGCTGGGTGACGGCCCGTCCAAGCAGCTGACGGCCCTGAGACGGCCCCAGCACAGCATCAAGCCCCCCACCGAGGGAGAACCCGTTGGTGGGGGGCTTGATCAGTGCGTGATACCTCTGTCTACCGCACGTCTACGTAGTCCCCGGCGGTCTTGACCGTCGCGGTCGTGCTGGTGCCGGAGAAGTAGTAGCGCCAGTAGCCGTCGCTGGCAGCTGTCGTGGTGGCCTTCAGGTTGCCGGTGCTGTTGGTGTACACGGTCTTGACCGTCGTGTAGGTGCCTGTTCCCGCTTTGCGGAACTGCAGCTTGACCGGCTGATTGGTGTAGGCACGGTAGTCGTGGGTTTCCCAGTTGGCGCGGGTCAGTTTGCCGGCGACGGTGATGGTCTTGCCCTTGGCGACCGGCTCCGGCGAAGCGTTGACGCTGAGCTTCGAGTAGCGCTGGATGTTCGTGTACTTGTAGGTATCTAGGGAGATGCCGCCGTTGCCCTTGTCGTAGGCGTCGACGCCGACCCTCCACTGCCCGGCCCAAGAGTTCTTCTGCAGGTCGCGGGGGTTGAGGGTGAAGGGGACGACGCAGGTCTTCGTCGTGGCGTCAGCGGCTGTGCACGTGGGACGGCCGAACGGCACCGTCATGTCCGTGTCTTCTTCCTTGGGGCCGCCGTGCCACACGAACACGCGGGCCGTTTCGATGCCGTCTGGATCGGTGGCGGTCACCGAAGCCGAGAAGGTGACCTTGTTGGAGATGCCGACCACGATGGGCTTGCCGCCGTTGACCGTGACGCTGGTGATCGTTGTGTCGCCGCCCCACGACTCGTCGGCCTGAGCCGTTGGAGAGCTTGCGGCGACGAGTGCCAGGGCGCCGGACAGAGCGGCACCTATGGCGATTGAGCGCATGTAGTCCCCAGGAAAATCAGGCCTGCTGGTCGAGCCCCCGCCGCAGGCACCACGTTAGATGGAGGGAGCGTACTGCGTTCACGCCAACTTGGCTGATTGTCCACCTGCACGTCAGTCATCACACCCACCCAGCGCGACCAACATCGCGGAGGACCGGACCACCTGCACGACGCCCCGGGGCACACCGCGGACCGCAAGCTCACAAGGGCCAAGCCTCCAGGGAGGTAGGTCCCGAGACACGATCATGCCTCCCACCCGCGCCGTACGCGCAGGTGGGAGGCATGATCGCGAAGACTACTTCTTCTTGCCCCGGGTCTTGCCAGGGATCTTGGTGAGCTGCGTTTTTTGCTGCTCAGGAGTGGCGAGCCCGTGCGTCTGGTGGTCGTCATTGGCCGCTGTTGAGCAGCCTCGGACGGCCCAGGGACGGCCCAGTCTTGGCGGCTCGACTGACGGTCGGCCCATCCGATGCGCCCCGTCTGAACCTCAGCCGACGTCAGTCAGCCACGACGGCGGGCGCCGCCGACCGACCACCCACACGTGTGCCTCGCCGTACCCCCAAGGAGTCCGCAACCGAGCGTCGCATCGCGACCGTCGGCCAGGTCGACGCCCTGGCCGAAGCGATCGGTATCCTCTGGCGGCTCCTGGTCTACCTTGGTGCATACGGCCCGATGCGCTCCGAGGAGCTGGCCGACCTCCGCCGCCGGGACGTCGACCCCCACAACATGGTGATCCGCGTCCGTGTCGCAGAACCGGAGCGGACCAACGGCAAGAGGGCACCCGGCGAGACCAAGTCCGATGCCGGTGTCCGTGCCGTCGTCCTCCCGGCCTTCCTGCACAAGGAGGTCAAGCGCCATCTCGACTGGTTCGCCGAAAAGGGAGATGACGGCTTGGTCTGTGCTCGGCCATCAGCCGCGCCGCGTCCAGAGCGTCGCTGTCGACGTCCGGGAGACCGGCGACCGTGCGAGCCCGGCGCCACTTCCGGCCGAAGGAAGTACGGCGGAAGGGGGCGCCCTTCTCGGCCCACCCTCGCCTTCTTCGCCGGCCTCTTCAGTCATGGTCGGCGCGCTGATCGAGACCGGGGTCATCGGCGACCTGCCCCGCGCCATGGCGGACGCCACCGGCGGCCGGGAACTCGGCGCCATGCTCACCCTGCTGGGCGGCTCGGCGGTGCTCTCCGGAGTCGTCGACAACATCCCTTACGTGGCGACCATGGCGCCCATCACCGCGGACCTGGTCAAGGACATGGGCGGCGCGGCAGACGGCCACCACGTGCTGTGGTGGGCGCTGGCCCTGGGTGCCGACCTGGGCGGCAACGCCACCGCGATCGGCGCCAGCGCCAACGTCGTCGTCCTCGGCATCGCCGAACGCAACCGGCAGCCCATCTCCTTCTGGCAGTTCACCAAGTACGGCCTGGTGGTGACGGCCGCGACCGTGGCGATCAGCGCCCTGTACCTGTGGCTGCGTTACTTCGCCCTGGCCTGAGCCGGTGTCGGCGAGGCCGCTCAGGCGGTCGGCGTACTCGCCGCGCCCGCCTTGCCCAGGAGCTCGTGCAGCAGGTGCGAGGCGGTGACGACCCCGAGCAGATGGGTGCCGGCCTTGTCCTTCGTGGCCACGGCGACCAGGGGGCTGCGCACCCGCGCCATCAGTGCGACGACCTCCAGCGCGGTGTCGTCCGGGTCGGCGATCGGAGGCGCGGCGGCGGAGCCGGACAGGCAGTCGCCGACGCGGCGTCCGGCCAGCGCCTGACAGAGCCGGTCGGCGTGCTGCTCGTCGACCACCGCCGCCAGCGCGGGGTCCTCGACGACATACGCCGGGACCAGCACCTTGACCATCTGGGAGGCCGGCAGGATCGCCTTCGGCTCCCCGCGCTCGTCCAGCACGAGCAGCGCCGGCAGCTCACCTACCGACTCGTTCGGCAGAAACATACGCAACCTGAACACCATCACGGCTGTCCCACGTCCCACCCCTCCGGACCGTCCGGTGAGAAGTGCGTCAAGGAAGCATCAATTCGCTGGTCACAGGCCATACTTCACGGGTGGGGGCCGACCGGGCCCTCAGCGGTCCGGTGCGGGGAGGCGACATCCGGTGAGCAGCGTCGGCGAGGGGCTCGGCAAGGTCGAGGTACGGCTGAAATGGGACCCGAGCCCTTTCGGGGAGCCGCCCCGGCACCTCGACATCGTCGCCGCGACCTACTCGGCGGACGATCTCCACGGGCGGCCTGTGTACGTCGTCCACTACGACAGCCGGTCACCCGACGGCACGATCAACATGACCCGGCACAGCCAGACCGGCCAGGGCTTCGGTTACGTCGAGGTGATGGTGCTGGAGTTCGACCGCCTCGCGGCCGCCTTCGGGCAGGTGGTGGTGGGGGTGGTCATCCACCAGGACGGCGGACGCCGGACCTTCGGTGACATCCACAACGCCGGGGTGCTAATCGTCCAGCGCTACACCGAACTGCTCGCGGACGACTTCACGCAGGTCGCCGACTCCACCGCCACCACCGTCGCCGAGTTCGTCAGAAACGGCTCGGGGGAGTGGGAGATGCACGAGATGATCCGCGGATCCGAGAGCGACCCGATGCCGTTCACCCTGGAGATGGGCAGCATGCCCTGGCCCTCCCGTGGCCACACTCCGGAGGAGCGTCCGGCCGGGACGGCCTGAACGCGCCGATCAGGATTCGCCTCGCCGGACCGTCAGCTGCCCGTCATGTCGAAGATCCGCGCGCCTGGACGGGCCAGTGCCGCGTCGGTGGCCTCCGGACCCACCCGGACCATGAGGTCGTCGCCGGTCACTCCGACGGCCATGTTGCCGCTGTGCAGGAAGGCGATGCCGCCGAACATGCGTTTCTCGGTGATGTCCGGGTCGGAGCCCAGATGCTGCCGGATCCGCTCGGCCAGCCCTGCGTCGTACGCCATCACGTGCCGCTTTCGCGATCGGTGAGCCGGCGTTCGAGATCGCGCAGGTCCTTGCCGAGAGAGGAGCGGACCTGGCGGGACGTCAGGGGTTCGGCCAGCCGGAGCAGGCCGCCGGGGCCGCCGCGAACCCGGATACCGGCCAGGGTTCCCCGCGGATGGGACTCGAAGGAGTAGGTGACGTGCATGGGCATGGGGGCGGTCGAAGCGACCATGTCCAGCAGCCGCGGCGGGTCGTACCCGGCCACCCGCAGGACGTAGTCGATGCGCCGACCGAGGAACCGGGCCGTACGGGTGACCTCGGCGCCCACGCCGAACCCACCGCCGTCCGCCTCCCTGGTCAGCTCCGCTCTGCGAATGCCCTGGGTCCACTCCGGGTCGTGACGCCAGTCCATGGCGTACGCGGCGACCCGGTCGGGCGGCAGCGGGATCACCCGGCGCACCGTCACATCGATTGCCACAGGGCCAGGGTCCCAGCCGGTGCCGGAGACCGCACCACAGCGGACGGACGCGGGCGAGGCCATTCGGAGGCGCTGCGAGTGGCACCTGACGTGGGCGACTCGCACGCTGGACCTCGGACATGGACGACTCGCCACGCACCACGCGATGGCAGGGCCCTTCAGGAGGATCGTGTGACCGCTTCGTCGCCCGCCACCGACGTGCCACCGGCCCGGTACGACGACCTGCGCGCTCTGGTGATCAACTGCACCCTCAAGCGTTCCCCGGAGACCAGCAACACCCAGGGACTGATCGACCGCAGCACCGCCATCCTGGACGCGCAAGGGGTACGGGTCGACGTCGTACGAGCGGTGGACCAGGACATCGCCACAGGGGTCTGGCCCGACATGCGGGAGCACGGCTGGGCGACGGACGCCTGGCCCGACCTGTACCGCCAGGTCATGGCGGCCGACATCCTCGTGCTGGCCGGTCCCATCTGGCTCGGCGACAACAGCTCCGTGACGAAGCAGGTGATCGAACGCCTCTACGCCTGCTCCAGCCTGCTCAACGAAGCAGGCCAGTACGCCTATTACGGCCGCGTCGGCGGCTGCCTGATCACCGGCAACGAGGACGGCGTCAAGCACTGCGCCATGAACGTCCTCTACAGCCTCCAGCACCTGGGCTACACCATCCCTCCCCAGGCGGACGCCGGCTGGATCGGCGAGGCGGGCCCCGGGCCCTCCTACCTCGACCCCGGCTCCGGCGGCCCGGAGAACGACTTCACCAACCGCAACACCACCTTCATGACCTGGAACCTGCTCCACCTGGCCCGCGCGCTGAAGGACCTCGGGGGCATCCCCGCCTACGGCAACCAGCGCACCGCCTGGGACGCCGGCTGCCGCCGCGAGTACGAGAACCCTGAGCACCGGTAGGAACACCAGTGGGCCGGAGCAGCCGCGCATAGCCCGGAAGCAGCGTCCGTCTCCGCCACCGAGCGTGGCACGGTGCCGCATCGTCAGCCCAGCGCGTCGAGAGCCGCGGGGATGTCAGCGGGTTCGGCGGAGGTGGCGAGGGCCCATCGGCCGCTGTCCCTCTGTCGTCGAAGAACGCACCACCCCTGATGAGGGTGGCGCGACCACAGGGCACGGGGACCTGGAGATCGCCGAGGCAGTGGTTCCGCCGTTCGGCTGGAGACGGACACCCGCTTGCACCTCAGGCCCGGACAGCCCACCTGACCTGTGCCAGCTTGTAGGTGTCCTGTTTTGTCCGGCACGGCTCGTGGCATTGAGAGTCGTCGTTTTGGGCGCGCGGCTCGAAGACTGGAGGAGACGGCCGATGGCAGGTGGCGGACGGCCGTCGGGTCCGGCCCCGACCGGAGGGTCGCGACGCCCGGGACCGGACGAGACGTCGGCGCCGAAGCGGCTGAAGCGCCTACGGGGCACTGTGGCCGCCGCCGCGGCTGCGGGCCGTGCCCGGATTCGGGGAACGGCAGAGCGTGCCGGGCAGCTGCCCCCGCCTCCGGGTCCGTTCCGGCCCGGATTCTGGCGCAGTCCGATCCGCGGGCCATGGCTGACCTCGGTATTCGGCCTGGTCCTCCTGATCGGCATTCCGCTGCTCTTCCTCACCGGACTGCTCTCCTACGCCGCCTACAACCCCGACCTGAGCCCCCTCAACGACGAGACCCCCGACAAGGGCGTCCTGGGCTTCTACCTCTTCAGCTGGCCCACCCACCCGTACTGGCTCTACCGGCTGCTCCAGGGCATGCACGTGACACTGGGCGTGGTCCTCGTGCCGGTGCTGCTGGCCAAGTTGTGGTCGGTGATCCCCAAGCTGTTCGAATGGCTGCCGGCACGCTCCGTCGCCCACGGCCTGGAGCGGCTGTCCCTGCTGATGCTGGTCGGCGGCGTCATCTTCGAATTCGTCACCGGGATCATCAACATCCAGCTCTACTACGTCTTCCCGGGCTCGTTCTACCGCCTGCACTTCTACGGCGCCTGGGTGTTCATCGCCGCCTTCGTCGTCCACGTGTGCCTCAAACTCGGCCGGATGACCCCGGCCCTGCGCTCGCGCAGCCTGGGCGCCGAACTGCGCACCGACCTCGCCCACACCGTGCCCGAACCACCCGACCCCGACGGCCTGGTGGCGGCCGCTCCCGCCCCGCCGACGATGACCCGCCGCGGCGCGGTGGGCATGGTGGGCGCGGGTTCGCTGCTTCTCCTCGTCGTGACCGCCGGACAGAGCATCGGCGGATGGGTGCGCGGCACAGCGCTGCTCGCGCCGCACAACCGTGATCCGGGCAGCGGCCCGAACAGCTTCCAGATCAACAAGACGGCGGCGAAAGTAGGCGTCACCCCCGCGCTCGTCGGACCCAACTGGCGGCTGGAGGTCCACGGACGCGGAGCGCCACGGGTCTTCACCCGCGAGCAGCTCCTGGCGATGCCCCAGCACGCCGCCGCACTGCCGATCGCCTGCGTGGAGGGATGGTCCACCGAAGACCAGGACTGGAGTGGCCTTCGGCTGGCCGACCTCGCCGCTCTGGCCGGACTGCCCGACGCAGGAAGCGTCCTGGTCGAATCCATCCAACCTCCCGGCCCCTTCACCAGGGTGGTGCTGCGGGCCAACCAGATCCACGACTCCCGAGCGCTGCTCGCACTGCGCGTCAACGGCGCGGACCTCTCGCTCGACCACGGCTACCCGGCCCGCACCATCGTCCCGGCCAACCCCGGCGTGAACAACACCAAGTGGGTTCACCGGCTCACCTTCAGGGCGTGACCATGGCACGATTCGTCCGCTGGTACGGCTCCGGACCTCTGCACCTTCTCGTCCTGATCGCCTCGTTCGCCCTGACCGGCTACGCCATGGTGTGCCTGTTCGCCGTCCAGCCCTGGGAGGTGGCGATCTGGTTCGTCGGTGCGGCGATCCTCCACGACCTGATCCTGCTGCCCCTGTACTCACTGGCCGACCTGTCGGCCCTCTCGGTACTACGACACCGAGCCGATGCCTCCGACAGGCCGACGGTGCCCTGGATCAACCACCTGCGCGTCCCCGCCTTCCTGTCAGGTCTGCTCCTGCTGGTCTGGTTTCCCCTCATCCTCCGTCTGGCGGTCCCCTACCCCGGTGACACGGGCCTGTCCGACAGCGTCTACCTCGGCCGATGGCTGGCGATCACCGGCGGGCTCTTCGCGGCCTCCGCGGTCGCTTTCGCCGTGAGACTGCGCCGCGTGCGCCGGCCCGGCGGCGGCGACGGGAGCAGTCCCCCTGCCGGGCACGGCACAGCACCGTGACAACGGACGAGGACGAGCTGTACGACGCCGACGAGGATCCCTACGCCCTCGCCCTGCGACCCGGCCGTGAACCGGTCTACCTACGGCTGGACGACGGGCGCCGCATCCGGATGCCCGTCCACCGCTGGCACGAACAGCCCACGGCGGCCGACAACACCGTCCTGGAACGCTGCACCGGCCCCGTCATCGACATCGGCTGCGGCCCGGGCCGCATGTGCAGAGCACTCCTGAGCCAGGGAGTCTTCGCCCTCGGGGTCGACATCACACCCCGCGCGGTCGCACTGACCACCGCCCTGGGCGGACTCGCACTGCGCGCATCGGTCTTCGACCGGCTGCCGGCCGAGAAAGGCTGGCGGACGGTCCTGCTCATCGACGGCAACATCGGCATCGGAGGCGATCCGCGCGGCCTGCTGCGCCGCTGCGGCGGCCTCATCGCCCCCACCGGACGCCTCGTCGTCGAGGTCGACCCCCAGGACGTGCAAGAGCAGTGCACCGCCCGGTTCGAGAACGTCCAGGGCCAGGCCGGTCCGTACTTTCCCTGGGCCCGACTGGGACGACCAGCGCTCCACAGGATCGCCGCCGGGCTCGCTCTCACCGTCACCGACCAGTGGACGAGCGGCCACCGCTGCTTCGCCACCCTCACCCACCAGGGATCATCCCGCGACCGTCCTGACGCGGACCCCACAGCGACGGAGGACGGCGGGACAGCGGTCGTCTGAACCGGACGCTGCCGCTGCCTGCCCGGTTCTGGCGGCCCCTGAATCGTGGGGTCAGTCGGCTTCGGCGTGCGCCTCGACGTCCTCGATGCCGGTGGGCCGTCCCGCCCGCGTCCATCGCACATACAGTCCCGCCGCGATGAGCAGGGTCGCGGCCAGGGACAGCATGGGCCAGCCGCGCAGCAGATTCACCGCGAGGGTGAAGGCGACGGCCGCGGCGGCCAGGCCGTTCAGCCAGGCCAGGGCCGTCTTCCGCTCCCGGCGGGCGAAGCGGGCCATCGCGACGAGGCCGACCAGGAAGCTGACGAAGACGGCGACGGCGTAGAACAGGACGAGTTCCTGCTCCTGACCGGCCGCGGCGACGATGATCAGGGCGGCGGCGGTCAGGTACACCACTACGGACCAGTAAGGGGTGTGGTGCCGGTTGGACCGGCCGAGAACCGTCGGCAGCACTCCGGGCCGGTCGGCCGTCCCCGCCAGTGCCTTCAGCAACCCCGGGCCGGCCTGGAAGGAGGAGCTGGCGGCGGCGAGCAGCAGCAGGGCGCTGGTCAGCTGGAAGGCGCCGTAGAGCCGGCCCGGTCCCGTGGCGGCGTGCGCGATGTCGGCGATCTGGGTGGAGTCGGCGCCGGGAATGCCGACGTGCAGTTGTACGGCGAGGGCGGTCAGGGCCAGGGTCAGGCCGCCGACGATGACCAGCAGGAGCGCGAGCGTGCCCCGGCCGAAGCGGCGGCGGTGTGTGTCGTCGAGCTGGCCTAGCTGCGCGATGGCGGTCGACGGCGCCTCGATCCCGGTTGCCAGCGCCATCGCGACCGGGAAGGCCAGGACGACGGCGAGTACGGCGGGCCAGCCGGGGTCGGCCGTGGCGGCGGCCTGCCCGGTGGCATGGGGCGAGGCGAAGCCCAGGACGAGTACCGCGACGGAGATGAGCACGAACGCCACGGTCATGACGGCGAACAGCAGCCGCCCGCCGTGCCCGAACCAAGTCAGTCCCGCCACGACCAGGAGCAGCAGGAGCGCGAGCGGGACACGGATCGGGGCCAGGCCCGGGAACAGGGCGATGACCGCGCTGGCCGCGGCCGCGATCGAGATGCCGATGGTCAGGACGAAGTCCACGACCAGTGCGCCGATGGGCAGGAACGTCCAGCGGGCGCCGAAGGCCCGCCCGGCCGCGGCCGCCGCGCCGCCGCCCTTGGGGAAACGCCGTACGAGCTGCCAGTAGTTCGCGGTGACGACCACGACGAGCCCGATGACCAGACTCATCGTGGGCAGCAGCAGCGCGAGGTCGCCGTGCAGGGCGCGCAGGGCGGCCTCGATGGCGTACGCGACCGAGGAGACCGGGTCGGCGATCACCGCGAAGGCGAACGCGAAGAAGAGCACGGAACGGCGGGGTGTGCGCATGCCGATGGACACGGGCGCGGAGGTGGCGGCAGCCGCCTTGGGGAGGGCCACGCGAAGACCTTCCTGACGTCCTGACGGACGGATCTGATTGAGGACACTTCGCCGACCAGACAAATGCCTCGGTTCGGTGTGGCCGGCACATTGACTCGCGCTGATCGTCCTTCCAGGCATCCCAGACGCCAATGCCGAGGCCAACAAACACGGCCAGGGTGACGAGCGCGAGCACGACTCTGATCGTCCGCTGTTCTCGTTCTGCGTGCTGCCTCGCCCCCTCGGCCCGGCTTTCGCCGCCTCAGCGGCAGCTTCACGCTCAGCTCGAGTGGCGTGGTGCCGACAGCCTCGGCCGATCTCCTGGGGGAGCTTGCAGGGCGTCCCCTTCTTCGTGGGACGCCCACAACGCGATGACGTTCGGCGCCTTCGAGAACGGTCGTACCTGGTGGGCATGGCGCGCATTGTGAACCACCCGCTCATGCTGTCGCTGCGGAACGACCGAAGTGCAGTCCGGATGGTCGACAGGTGTGTGCCAGCCCGCAAGTAGGCCTTTGCGTAAGCGACTTCACCGTCATTTGGACAACTCGTGGCGCAGGTCACAGGAAATGCGTCTCGCCATTTGAGGCGAGCGAGGGTGGATGGTGGAAATTAGCGCTCCCACGCCCCTTGGGGGATCGCTTCACCTCGACTTAGGGCACGTAGAGGGCACGCCACGCCTAAATTGGCCTAGACAACAAACAAACCCCAGGCCGCCGACCTGGGGTTTCAATATGGAGCGGGTGACGAGAATCGAACTCGCACTCTCAGCTTGGGAAGCTGATGTTCTACCACTAAACTACACCCGCCTAAGACGCCGACCGAGCCGGTGTCCGAATGCCCCCTCACTGTACCTCATGATGGACCCCCGGTGCTGGGACCCTGGGGTCCGGGTGCGTTTCAGGGGGTGGGATCCGGGTGCGGGCGGCCGGAGTTGGGGCGTACGGTGGACGCGCGGGAGAGGGGCCCGGTGGGCCGGAGTGCCGCCTGGAGGGCCGTCCCTTTGATCCCGTAATGTGGCTTTCCGTCGTCACGGCAGTAAGCCCGACGCGGCTCCTGGGGAAGGGACTTAAGGGACTTGATGGAACGCACCGTCGTCCGCTGTGCCGAAGGGCACGTGTTCAGCACCACTTCGTTCCCGATGCAGCAGGCCGAGCGGCTCGGCCCCGGTCGGCTCGTCCGGTGTCCCAAGTGCGCCCGGCTGCGCAGCGTCGTGCCGGTCGCCCTTGAGAAGCATTAGCGGCAGAAGAGGCAGAAGAGGACAGCAGTAACAGGGGCGCGTGGACTGTCACGATTGTCGTGGGTCCGCGCGCCTTGCGTATCCTCGGGACGTGCTTCTCTCAGACAAGGACATCCGGGCCGAGATCGACGCCGGGCGGGTACGGATCGATCCCTACGACGAATCCATGGTGCAGCCGTCGAGCATCGACGTGCGGCTGGACCGCTTCTTCCGGGTGTTCGAGAACCACCGGTACCCGCACATCGACCCCTCCGTCGAGCAGCCGGATCTGACCCGGCTGGTGGAACCGGAGGGCGACGAGCCCTTCATCCTGCACCCCGGGGAGTTCGTCCTCGCGTCGACGTACGAGGTCATCTCGCTGCCCGACGACCTCGCCTCGCGGCTGGAGGGGAAGTCCTCGCTCGGGCGGCTCGGGCTGGTCACGCACTCCACCGCCGGGTTCATCGACCCGGGGTTCAGCGGGCACGTGACCCTTGAGCTGTCCAATCTCGCGACCCTCCCCATCAAGCTGTGGCCGGGCATGAAGATCGGGCAGCTGTGCATGTTCCGGCTCTCCTCCCCCACCGAGCACCCCTACGGCAGTGAGCGCTACGGCTCCCGTTACCAGGGGCAGCGCGGACCCACCGCCTCCCGCTCCTACCTCAATTTCCATCGGACGCAGGTGTGAGGAGCCGGCCATGAGCGGTGACGTACGGGAGAACCTCACCTACGAGCGGTTCGGCGTCGCCGTGCGCGAGCTCGCGCAGACCATCGCCGACGACGGGTTCGAACCCGACATAGTGCTGAGCATCGCCCGCGGTGGCGTCTTCGTCGCCGGCGGCCTCGCCTACGCCCTGGACTGCAAGAACCTGCACCTGGTCAACGTCGAGTTCTATACCGGGGTGGGGACGACTCTCGAGATGCCGGTCATGCTCGCGCCGGTCCCCAACGTCATCGACTTCAGCGACAAGAAGGTGCTGATCACCGACGACGTCGCCGACACCGGCAAGACGCTGAAGCTGGTCCGCGACTTCTGCCTCGACACCGTCGCCGAGGTCCGGTCCGCGGTGATCTACGAGAAGTCCCACTCACTCGTGAAGTGCGAGTACGTGTGGAAGCGGACCGACGACTGGATCAACTTCCCGTGGAGCGTCCTACCTCCAGTGCACAAGGCGGGAGAGACACCCAAAGCGAACATGGAAGCTTTCTGAGCTGTAAGTCGCGCGGCGGAAATATCGGGTCGTTGCGGCTGCGGCAGGACTCCGACCAGCATCCTGGCCGCCCCTTCGTCCCACTCGATCGCCCAGCCGCTGATGTCAGTCGTCGCACGCGTCCTGGGCCGCAAGCCGCCGGCGGCCGCCCCTTGCGACACCCGCGGCCATGCCGCAATGGCCACGCGGGTTGCAGTCGCGGTGCCGACGGATTGCGGTGATCCTGTCAGGGGAGCGTAGTCGGCTTCGCACGGAACGTGTGCGCCGGTGATCGCTCCGTACAGGAAGGGAGGCTGCTGCCATGACAACGGTGCCGAACAGGGCACGGCAAGGGCAGGGCGGGCCCGACAGCAGCGCGACGATCACCGGCGCCTCTTCGTTCGCCGGAATCCTGATGATGCTCAGCGGGCCCCTCAGCATTCTGATGGGCGCGGCCGGCATCGCACAGGACACCCTGTTCGCCGCGTCCCGGTACGCCTACCGGTTCGATCTGACCACTTGGGGCTGGATTCACCTGGTGATCGGAGTGGTACTCGTCGTCGCCGGCCTGGGAGTGCTGACGGACCAGAGCTGGGGTCGCGGGGCCGGCGTAGCGGTGGCAGTGATCAGCCTGATCACCCAGTTCATGTTCGTTCCGTACTACCCGCTGTGGTCCATCCCTGTGATGACACTCGATCTCCTGATCCTGTTCGCGCTGACCAGGGCCCATGTCGAGACAAGCGGCGGCCGGTGAACCAGCGGCTGAACATCCCGAAGCGCACGAGAAGGGCCTCCGGCACGGCAGCCGGGGGCCCTTCTCGGGTGCGCCCTTCTCGGATGCGCCCTTCTCGGGGTGCGCCCTTCTCGGGGTGCGGGTGAGGGCTAGAACGTGCCCAGTTTCACGATCGACAGCAGTGCGATCAGCTGGATCGCCGACGCGCCCAGCGCCTTCGGCCACGGCAGGTCGTGGGACTTGCCGACCATGAGCGTGAGGAGGGCGCCGGCCGCGATCCAGGTCGCCCAGCCGAGAAGCTGCACGAAGCCCGCGTCGCCGCCGAAGAACATGGCGAACAGGAGACGGGGGGCATCGGTGATCGACATGATCAGCATCGACAGGCCGACGGTCGGCTGCCAGGCCCCGTCGCCGCCCAGCTGGCGGGCCAGGGTGTGGGTCACCACGCCCAGCACGAAGGAGGAGAGCACCATCGCGATCGCCGTCGTCAGGACGATCGGGATCGCGTTGGTGAGGGTGGCGCTTATCGCGTCCGCGCGGGCGCCGTCGAAGCCGAAGACGGCGAGCAGGCCGTAGAGGAAGGTCACGATGAGGGCGGGCCCCCACATCGTGTAGTCCCGCATCTGGAGGAACGTCTGGTTCGGGGAGAGCACGATCCCCTTCAGCAGGTCCTTCCAGTGCAGGCGCGGGCCGATCGGGCCGGCCGGCGCCGCCGAACCGGCGTGGTAGGTGGCGCCCCGCGTGTAGCCGTCGGCCTCGTCGACCGAGAACGCCTGGGTGTGGCCCGGGTTGTTGGCCGCGTACGGGTCGGGGGTGCCGGCGCCCTGACCGCCGTAGCCGTGGTCGTCGCCGAAGTACTCCGGGCCGTCGCCGCCGGGCTGCCCCTGCCCCGGGTAGCCGCCGCGGCCCTGCGGCCGGCCGCCGCCCCCACCGTGCTGCGGGTACGGCTGCGGAGCCGACGGGTACCCGTACGACGGTCCCGCCGGCTGCCCGCCGAAGCTCTGCGGCGGCGCCTGCTGCCCGTACGCGGGTTGTTGCGGTCGCGTTTGCGGGGCACGGGCGTCCCGGCCACCGCGTCCGATCCTGAATCCAGCCACGTCATCGAACGTACCTGGTCCGGGCGAACCTTGGGGCGGGCTCGGCCGTCCGGGCCCGCCTTTGCCGCAGACCTGTGACATCCCCTAAGGGATGCCCCAAGGGGCCCTGGAGACCTGTTCAGGGGGCCCCGCGACCTGGCCAGGGCCCCGGGACGTCACTGCCCGAACACCATCCCCAGCTGCGACCACGATCCCGGCAGGCCCACCGACGTCGCCCCGAAGCTGACCGCGCCGGTCGTCGTCAGGCCCGCCGACGAGCCGCGCAGGGTCCATACGGCGCCCTGGCCGCCGTTCTCGTGCCGGGCGCCGACCGCCAGGTCGGCCTTGCGGTCGCCGTTGAGGTCGGCCAGGTGGACGGCGCTGCCCCAGAAGTCGTTGTCCTCGTTCACGTCCGGTACCCCGGGCGTGTTCTGGGTCCAGCGGGTGGAGCCCGCGCCCGTCAGACCGGCGGCGGAGCCCCGCAGCAGCGTGACCGTGCCGGTCTGCCAGGCCGCGCCGACCCCTTCGTAGGGCGTGCCGACCGCCACGTCGGCGTATCCGTCGCCGTTGACGTCGCCGACGGAGAGCGAGTCGCCGAACGATTCGGAGCCCGGGGCCCGGGTGGCGCCGGGGACGTCCGGGCTGTCCTGGGTGAGCGCTGCCTGGGGCGTGGGGCTGACGCCGTGCGCGCCGCCCAGGTAGGCGGCGACCGTGCCGGGCCCGACCTTGTCGCCGTAGACCGGGTTGTAGGACGTGACGACGTCGTCGTAGCCGTCCCCGTTGACGTCGCCGAGGACCGCGCGCTGCCAGCCGCCGCTCTCCAGCGTCCGCTGGGCCTTCGGCCGCGACTCCGCGCCCAGGTACACCAGGTTGCCGTCGATGTAGTCGCCGCTCCCCGAGCGGATCGAGCCGCTGACCACCAGGTCGTCGACGCCGTCGCCGTTGATGTCGCCGGCGGCCAGGGACTGGGAGCCGTAGAGGTTGCCGGTCTCCAGGGACGGCACCACCCAGGTGCGGGACGCGGCCCCGGTGGTCTTGGTGAAGGTGCCCCGGAAGATCTGCACGTCGGCGCCGGTGCTGCCGACGGCCAGGTCCGCCCGGCCGTCCGCGGTGAAGTCGCCGACCGCCAGGGACATGCCGAAGCGGGTGTGGGAGGTACGGGCCGGGTCGGCGACGACACGACCGCCGGTCAGGCCCTTCTTGCTCCCCCAGACGATCGTCACCGACCCGGCCTCGCCGTCCTCGCCCTCGGCGCCCACGACCAGGTCGGCGTACCCGTCCCGGTTGAGGTCCCCGAAGGCGAGCGACGAGCCGAACGCGTCGTCCTTCTCGGCCGTGCCCGGGACGGCCGCCGAGTTCTGGGTGACGACGGTACGGCTGGCCGCCTTGACGCCGGACTTGGAGCCGTAGGTGACGACCACCGCGCCCGCTCGCGCCTTGCCGCCGACCGTGGCGCCCGGCGCGGCGGTGGCGAGGTCGTGGTAGCCGTCGCCGTTGAAGTCGTCGGCGTACTTGGCGGGCGCGGCCGAGGCGGTGCCCGCCAGCGGGACGAGGCCCGCGGTCAGGAGTGCGGCGAGGGTCGCCGCCGAACGCATGCGCATGATCAGCCTTCCAGTACGTCGCCGAAGTAGGCGGTGGCGTCGCCGTTGAAGTCGCCGGACAGACCCGAGGGGGCGACCGAGGCGGTGGCGGCGGGAAGCGCGGTCAGGAGGCCCGTGGTGAGGGCTGTGACGAGGAGCAGGGTGGTGCGCTTGGGCATGGACTTCCCCGTGAAGTGGTGAAGTGACGAGGTGACGAGGTGACGAAGTGACGAAGTGACGAGGTGACGAGGTGACGAAGTGACGAGGTGATGAGGCGTGGTCGGGTGGCGGCACGCCACCTCGCGGTGGTCGCGCCGAAGTTGCCGTTGCCGTTGCCGTTGCCGTCGCCGTCGCCGTTGCTTGCGGCAGAGCTGTGGGATCCCCCCGGAACCGGCCCCCCGGGGGGCTGGTTCCGGGGCCGGGGTCGTCAGCCGGTGAGGCCCGTGCCGAACGCGCTGTACGTACGGGAGAGGCCGAAAGTGCCCGGGCCGAAGGACTTGGCACCCGTGGCGGTGATGCCGGAGGCGCTGCCGCGCAGGGCGGTGACCGCGCCGACACCCTCGTCCTCGAAGGAGGCCCCGACGGTCAGGTCCGCCTTGCCGTCCTTGGTGACGTCCGAGAGCACGAGGTCCGAGCCGAAGTAGTCCATGGTCTCGGCGGTGCCGGGGACACCGACGGTGTTCTGGGAGATCGTACGGGCACCGGTGCGGGAGACGCCGCCGGCCGAGCCGTTCATCAGCACGACGAGTCCGGTGTCCTCGGCCGCGCCGATGTCCTTGAAGACGACGCCGATGGCCAGGTCGCCGTAGCCGTCGCCGTTGGTGTCCCCGATGGAGACGGCGCCGCCGAAGCCGTCGTCCGCCTTGTCGGTGCCGGGGACGCCCGTGGCGGACTGGGTGAGCTCGGCCATGGGGGCGTCGCCGTTGATCGGGCCGCCCTTGCTGCCGCGGATGACGACGACCTGGCCGCCGAGGGTGCCGGTGTGGTCGTCGTCCTTCGAGAAGACGTTGCCGATGGCGATCTCGTCGTAGCCGTCGCCGTTGATGTCGCCCAGGGCGAGGGAGGTGCCGCCGTTCAGCGGGCGGGGCTGGGTCGCGACCACGCCCGTGGACGCACCGAGGTAGGCGGCGCCCTTGGACCAGCTGCCCGACGGGTCCGAGGTGAGCGCGGTGCGGTAGGTGAGGACGAGGTCGGCCTTCTTGTCACCGTTGGTGTCGCCCGCGGCGAGCGCGTCGATTCCGTACTTCGCCTTCTCCGGTGTGGGGACCTTCTGGGTGCCACCGGTGGTGCCGGACTTGGTGAATCCGCCCTTGACGATGTAGGCGTACGACGCCGCCGTGCCGGACGCCAGGTCGGCCTTGCCGTCGCCGTTGAAGTCACCGGCGGCGAGTACCGAGCCCCAGGCCTCGTGCTTGGTCGCCGAGGGGTCCTTGACGTTCGTACCGTTCTTCAGGCCGCTCGCCGAACCCCACAGGATCGTGACCGAACCGCCTTCGGAGTCCGAGCCGTTGTCCTCGCCGGGCGCGCCGACGGCGAGGTCGGTGTAGCCGTCCTTGTTGAAGTCGGCCACGGCGAGGGCCCGGCCGAAGAAGTCCTCGGTCTCGGCGGTGCCGGGGACACCGGCGGTGTTCTGGCTGACGACCGTGCGCTTGGCGGGGTTGAGCCCGGAGGCGCTGCCGTAGACCACGGCGACGTACCCGGCCATGCTCTTGCCGCCGACCTTGGCGTAGGGGGCGGCGAAGGCGACGTCGCCGTAGCCGTCGTGGTTGAAGTCGGCCTTGTAGGCGTGAGCCGTGGCGGCGGACGCGACTGGGGCCGAGAGGGTCAGCAGACCGCCGGTCAACGCGGCGGCGGTGACGGTGGCGAGGGCGAGGCGGTGGCGGTGATGTCCGTTCACGGGGAGGGGTCTCCTGGGATCGGCGGCACGGGTGCCGGAGGTATGCGGGTACCGGGTACGTGAGTACGCGAACGCGGCGCGGCGGCAGGACGGGAGTTCCGTGCGGGGCCGGGCGGGCCCAGTGGTCGTTCGATCGACGGGCCTGCCCGTACGCCGTCCGGAGACGCTCTTGCGACCTGCGGGTCAGTCGGCGAAGAGGGCGCCGAGCTGCGGGGTACCGGACGTCGACACGCCCAGCTTGCTCGCGGCGAGGGCCCGGGATCCGGTCGTGGTGATCTTCGAGCCGTTGGACGGCAGGTAGGTGACCGCGCCGTCGCCGCCGTTCTCGTAGGAGCCGACGACCAGGTCCGCCCTGCCGTCGCCGGTGACGTCGTCGAGCTTGACGTCGGCGCCGAAGAGGTCGGCCTTCTCGTCGTCGCCGGGGACGCCGGCCGTGCTCTGGGCGAAGGACTGGGCGCCGGAGGCGATGTTGATCCCGGTCTTCGAGCCGTAGAAGACGGTGACCTGGCCGGTGTTGGTGTTCTTGCCGATGTCCTCGTTCGGGGTGGAGACGACCAGGTCGGCACAGCCGTCGCCGTTGATGTCGCCGAGGTCGAGGTCCCAGCCGAAGCCGTCGCCCTTCTCGGAGGTGCCGGGGACGTTCGCGGAGTTCTGGTTGAACATGGTGGCCTTGGCGGGCCCGGCGGCGGAGCCGTAGGTGACGGCCACCCGGCCGCCCTTGGCGGAGTCGGGCACCGCGGTGCCGTCGTCGGTGGCGGTGTCCCAGGAGGCGCCGCTGACGATGTCGCCGAAGCCGTCGCCGTTGATGTCGCCGACGCCGGTGACGATGCCGCTCTTCAGCGCCTTGGCGCCGGTCGCGGTCAGGCCCCTGGAGGTGCCCGGCAGCCAGAAGTTGGTGTTCCAGTGCCGTGAGGTCTTCGTCTCGTAGCCGTCGACGATCAGGTCGGTGCGGCCGTCGCCGTTGACGTCACCGGCGGTGAGGTTCATCGGGCCGTACGGGCTCGCGTTGCTGCCCGGCTCGATCGGCGGCTTGACGGTGTACCGGCCGCCGGGCGTGCCGTTGCTCGCGATGCCGCCCTTGAGCACCCACAGGGTGGCGGCGGAGCTGCCGACGGCGAGATCGGCCTTGCCGTCGCCGTCGAAGTCGCCGGCGGCGAGGTTCAGGCCCCAGTAGTCGTGGCCGCTCGGGGAGGGGTCCTTGAGGTCGACGCCCTTGCCGGTGAGCCCGCTCTTGGAGCCCCAAAGGAGGGTGACGGTACCGCCGTTGGTGTCGCTGCCGACCTTCTCGTACGGCGAGGAGACGGCGAGGTCGTCGTAGCCGTCGGCGTTGAAGTCGGCGTACGCCAGCTCGTAGCCGAAGCCGTCGCCGGCCTCGGCGGTGCCGGGGACGCCGGCGCTGTTCTGGCTGAGGGTGGTGCGCTTGGCGGTGGTGACGCCGGAGGCGGAGCCGTAGAGGGCGACGACCTGGCCGGCGCCCTTGTGGCCGCTGACGTAGGAGGTGGCGGCTGAGGTGGCGATGTCGCCGATGCCGTCGCCGTTGAAGTCGGCGCGCGCGACCTTGAAGGAGTCCGCGGCGGTGGCCGAGGCGGCGGAGAACGTGAGCAGACCGCCCGTCAGTGCGGCCGCGGCGGCCGTAGCGAGGGCGAGTCGCGGGAACGTGTGCATGCGGGTTGTCTCCTGCGGCATGCGGGGGCCGTCCGCACCCCGGCGGACGGCCGGAGTCAATGGGTGTCCGGCGATCAGGAGACCCGCGCCGGGAAGTAAGGGTTGTACTTGAGTTCGATGAAATCTTCGAGGCCGCTGTGAGGTCCGGGGTCGTCGGTCCCGACCGGTGCAGGGTGGGCCCGTGAGCGTGGTCAGGATCAACGTGGTGACCGTGCCGGCGGAGCAGCGGGAGACGCCGGAGCAGGGGACGCCGGAGCAGGGGAGACGCCGGAGCAGGGGCGTTTCCGAGCTGCAGAAGTCAGTGCACGACCGGTTGGTGCGCCGTCGCTCAGCTTGCCGCTGGACGACGGCCGACGAGTCCGAGCAGCCGCTCCAGGGCGGGAGAGCCCTCGGAGATCTCGACCGCCGGGGCGAACGGAGTCCTCGGCCGGTCGTCGGACGGTGCTCCGGTCGGGATCAGCGCCGCGACCTTGAGCGAGTGGCGGACGAGGTCGGTGCCCGGATCGTAGGCGACACCGATGGTCTGAGCGACGTCCCAACCGTGGACCACGCAGTCGAGCACGTGCATGCCGAGCGCGACCCGGCCGGGAAAGAACCCGAACTCCCTGATCTGGAGCGAACGGTCCAGGACCTCCTCGGTGAACGCCCCCGTCATGGCGTCGGCCGAGTCGAGGTACGCCTGGTGCGGATCCTCACCCAGGTCGCCCCGGTCCCAGGCCCGGAGGTCACCGGTGACGCCTGCTGCGGCGGCTGCGAAGCCGAGGTTCTCGCTCACCTGGTGGCGGAGCAGGCCGTGCAGCGTCCAGTCGGCACACGGCGTCGGAAGACGAAGCTGGTCCGGGCCGATCTGCGCGATCACCGCTCCCAGGGTGGCAAGGGCACGGCGGTCCAGTTCCCTGATATCCACGGCCGCGACGTTAGCCCTGCCCCCTTTTCCGGGCCACTCGTTTTCGCAGGCGCCTCAGCCTGTTTCGAGCGGCTGCAAGATGCGAACGAAGCCACCTAGTCGCTCACGCCCTCCTGATCACCTTTGCGGCAGGATGACCGCATGAGCGTAGTCAAGATCAACGTACTGACCGTGCCGGCGGAACAGCGGGAGACGCTGGAGAAGCGGTTCGCCTCCGGCCCACGCCGTGGAGAACTCAGACGGGTTCGAGTGGTTCGAGCTGCTGCGGCCGCAACAGGTGCGCTGATGTGCCACTAGGGCTCGTTCGGCAGATTCTCGTGCGGGCATCATGTGCGCGTGATCTCGCCACAGCCTGACCTCGTCGTGCGCCTCGTGCAGGCGGAGAAACCCGCCGACGTCGTTCACGCCGGCGCGGCCTGCCTGGCGCAGATGCTGGATGGGGTTTGTGCGGGTGAAGTCGAGGCTCTCGCTGGAACGGCGGACGGACGGACGCCGTGAGGTGATCGGGCTGGCAAAGAGCGAGTACAACAGAGCGGGCCAACTGGTCGCGTTCATCGTGGAGAGCCTGACCGTCCTCGACGACAGGTTGGGCGCCTGGCGTCGGGCCAATGCCGCTCTCACCGTGAGCAGACCGGAATCGGTCGAGTCGATCGTCTGTGCTTCCAGCTTCCTGGACATGTCCAGCGAGCACCGCGCCGTACTGACCCACCCCGGCAGGCGTATGGCGCAGCTGGAACAGCTCGCAGCTCACCTGCGCGATACGGCACTTCCGTGGTTCGCCGGTTCGGCAGACCCCCGGTGCGTCGCACAGGCTGTCCCCGATGCGCTGCTCACGCCGTGGGGCTTCGCCCAGGACCTCATGGAGTTCCTCGTTACCGTCGGCCAAACGGCGGAGGCGCGCGCTGTGTGGGCGCGTGTCCGTGACCTACACCCGAACCACCAGCACGCGTTCATGGCAGGTCACGACATGACTAGGTCCGATGATCGGCCACGCTTGCACACACCTCAGGCCGTGGGGTGGAGTGCATCGGTCCTGGGCCTGCTGTAGACCAACACCGCTCACGGTCGGAGTCGAAGACGCAGCGGCGCCACTGTCGCGGTGCCGTTGAGTACCGACCTCACAAAGCGATCGGCCGATACGCCAGAGCCTGATCGACCACCTCATCAGCCGAAAGCTCCCGCCCCGGCGGCCAGAAGATCAAGTCGCTGACATGACCGGAAGGACATGCCAGGACTCTGCCGAGCCTGTCCAGCCAGTCGGCTACCTCGTCGTCTGAGGCGTAGTCCGCGTGCATGATCCGCTGCACGAGCGCGACAGCTTCCGCGCGACTCATCTCCACAGCACTCATCGGCCCCTCCGCCAAGTCACCCTAGTCCAGGGTGTAGGCGGCTTGGTCCGGCCCCGCAAGGGGCCAGCGGGCGGCCTACGACAGACGGCGGAACGCCTTCGGCCCACTCCCTCAAGCACCTGCGTGAGCCGGCCATCGGTCACAGGCGCTGTCAGTGCACCCGTCTAGATTCACCGCGTGACTGAGCCTTCCTACCTCGCCGCGGTCCGGGAGTCATACGACACCGTGGCCGACGACTACGTCGCTCTCGTCAAGAGCCCGTCTGCGCTGGACCCCCTGTCTCGCTCGATGCTGACCGCCTTCGCCGAGCTG
This sequence comes from Streptomyces sp. NPDC048417, assembly GCF_040651615.1. Classification (NCBI taxonomy): domain Bacteria; kingdom Bacillati; phylum Actinomycetota; class Actinomycetes; order Kitasatosporales; family Streptomycetaceae; genus Streptomyces; species Streptomyces sp. NPDC048417. Next base: position 58,474 of record NZ_JBEZKI010000042.1, read on the forward strand.
GTGCAGGCATCTGACCGAGGACCGGTCGCGGACCTGGGCTGCGGACCCGGAAGAGTGACGGCGCACATGGCCGGACTTGGGGTTTCTGCATTCGGTATCGATGTGGCCCCACAGATGATCGAACTGGCCCGAAGCACCTATCCGGACCTGCGCTTCTCCGTGGGCTCCATGACCGCGCTGGAGATCGAAGACGACACGCTTGGCGGCATCCTGGCGTACTACTCCACCCACCACACACCTCCGGAACTGCTGCCGGTCGTGTTCGCCCAGTTCCACCGCACCCTGGCGCCCGGCGGACATCTCCTCCTCGCTGGCCACGTAGGCACCGGTGAGCACCGCCGTCCGACACACGGATATGGCGGCCACCCCGTGTCCTACGCGTCGTATCGGCTGCCCACACACCAGCTCGCTGAGCTGCTGAACCAGGCCGGATTCACCATCACCGCTCAGCTGGTGCAGGAGCCCGACGAGGAACTGAACTGGAAGTTCGCCAGTTTCCTGGCCTACAAGCCGACTACCGAGGAGCCAGCTTGACTTCCTAGCCCCCTGAGATCTCTAACGAAATGCGTGATCGCCCGAACAGATCTAGTCGCTCACGCCCTCCTGATCACCCTTGCGGCAGGATGACGGCATGAGCGTAGTCAAGATCAACGTACTGACCGTGCCGGCGGAACAGCGGGAGACGCTGGAGAAGCGGTTCGCCTCCCGGGCGCACGCCGTGGAGAACTCGGACGGGTTCGAGTGGTTCGAGCTGCTGCGGCCGGTCGAGGGTACCGACCAGTACCTGGTGTACACGCGGTGGCGGGACGAGGAGTCGTTCCAGGCGTGGATGGAGGGGCCGATGAAGACGGCGCACCAGGGCGGCGCCGAGGGCGAGCGTCCCAAGCCGGCGGCTTCCGGGTCGACGCTGTGGTCCTTCGAGGTGGTGCAGTCGGCGGGGCCGAAGGGCGAGTGACGTCCGGGCCGGGCCGGCGGACGCGGGGCGGCGCCGACGCCCCGCGTCCCCACGGCGTGGGTCAGGCCGGGGTGGCCGTCTTCTCGGTCGGCCGGGTCGGCTGGGGCAGGATCCGGCGGGAGCGGGTCGGGACGGCGAGTGTCGGGTTGGCGACGGCCCAGGCGGCGCCCTTGCAGACCAGTTCCTTGTAGAGGGCGGCGGCACGGCCCGTCAGGGTCGCCCGTACGGCGCGGTCGTCGGCTGTGACGTACTGGATCAGGCCCTGCCCGCGGCCCAGCGAGATGCACTGGTTGAAGTAGCGCAGCGGCACCTTCGGGAGCTTTCCGCCGGTCAGGCGGGCCGCGATGGTGTCGGCGGCCTGCCACGCCATCGGGGCACCGGTGGCGCACGACATCCGCAGCGGCTTGTCGCCGGGGCCCGTCGCCATCGCCGCGTCGCCGACGGCGTACACGTCCGGGTGCGAGACCGACCGCATGGTCTGGTCGACCACGATCTGCCCGGCGCCGGTGACCTCCAGCGCGGTGGCCCGCGCGATGGGGTGGACCGCGAAGCCGGTGGTCCACACCGTGACCGCGGCGGGGATCGTCCCGCCCTCGGCGGTGCTGACCCGGTCGGCCGCCACGGAGGTGACGGCGGTGTGCTCGTGCACGGTGATGCCGAGCCCGTCGAGGACCTTCCGCAGATGCCGGCGGCCCTTGGGCGAGAGCCAGTCGCCGAGGCCACCGCGGGCGGCGAGGGCGACGGCGAGGTCCGGGCGGGCCTCGGCGATCTCGGTGACGGCCTCCAGGCCGGTGAGCCCGCCGCCGACCACGAGCACGGGCTCTCCGGCCGGCAGGGCGGCGAGGCGGTCGCGCAGGCGGAGCGCGCCCGGGCGGCTCGCGATCTGGTGGGCGTGCTCGGCGGTGCCGGGGACGCCCTGGTCGTTCCAGGCGCTGCCGAGGGCGTAGACGAGGGTGTCGTACTCCAGGACCTCCGTCTCCTCCCCGCGGTCGACGACGGTGACCGTCTTGCGGTCGACGTCCACGGCGGTGACCCTCGCCAGCCTCAGCTCCACGCCGGTGCCCGCGAACATCTCGGCGAAAGGCCGGGGCTTGAGGTCCTGGCCGGTCGCGAGCTGGTGCATCCGGACGCGTTCGACGAAGTCGGGTTCGGCGTTGACGAGGGTGAGGGCGACGTCCTCGCGACGCAGCCGCCTGGCGAGACGGCCGGCGGCGATGGCTCCGGAGTATCCGGCGCCGAGGACGACGATGCGGTGCTGCATGTCGGTGCTCCTGTCGGGAAACGGCGGGTCGGGAAACGGCAGGTCGCCCCTTGAACCGGGCGGCCCGCCGTTTCCTGACAGGAACGCGGAGTGAAGCAGCTCACACAGCGTCAGAAGAGCCGGAGCAGGGGTTCGCCGTGGCCGGTGGCCGCCCACTGCCGGGTCGCGCGTTCGAGCTTGTCGGGGTTGACCTGGTTGCGGAACACGGCGATGCCGTCGGTGGTGATCTCCAGGCACATGACGCCGAAGACCCGGCCGTTGACGACCGCCACCAGGGCGGGGCCCGCGTTGGCGGTCGCGGCGTGGATCTCGACCGAGCCGCCCGCCAGGGCGCGCTGCGCCGGGCCCGGTTTGAACAGGCCCCGCATGAACTTCGCGACCGCGAGGGCGCCCTTGAACCCCTTGGCGCCGGCCGGCACCTTCCCGCCGCCATCGCCGACCGCGACGGCGTCCTCGGTGAGCAGCCGGACCAGCGGCTCGGTCCGGCCGCTGGTGGCGGCCACGAGGAACTCCTCGATGATCCGCCGGGCGGCGGCCTCGTCGACCTCGGCGCGCGCCTTGCCGGCCGCGACGTGCTTCCTGGCCCGGTGGAAGGTCTGCTGGCTGGCGGCCTCGGTGATGTCGAGGATCCGGGCGATCTCCCGGTGCGGGTAGTCGAAGGCCTCCCGCAGCACGTACACCGCGCGCTCGCCGGGCGTGAGCCGTTCCAGCAGGGTCAGGACGGCGTACGACACCGATTCGCGCCGTTCGGCGGTGTCGGCGGGGCCGAGCATCGGGTCCCCGGCGAGCAGCGGTTCGGGCAGCCACTGGCCCACGTAGGTCTCGCGCCGGGCGCGGGCCGAGGTGAGCTGGTTGAGGCACAGGTTGGTGAGCACCTTCGTCAGCCAGGCCTCGGGGACCTCGATACGGCTGGTGTCGGCGGCCTGCCAGCGCAGATACGTCTCCTGCACGGCGTCCTCGGCCTCGCTCGCGGAGCCGAGGAGGCGGTAGGCGATGGCCGCCAGCCGGGGCCTGGCCGCCTCGAACCGGTCCACCTCGCTCATGGTCTGCGCCATGGCCCGGATCCTAGCCCGCGCGGTGCACGGCGGCCGAGACCCCGGCCGCCTCCTCCGAACGCCGTCGTCCGCCCCGAACGCCGTCGTCCGCCCCAGTCGCCTCCGATCGCCTCCGGTCGCCACCATCCGCCCCGTCCGCCTCCGAACGCGTCCGCCCCGTCCACCTCCTCCGTCTGCCCTGTCTGCCTCGGCTGCCTCCGAACGCCACCGTCCGTCCGCTCCGTCCACCTCCGAACGTCACCCTCCGCCCCGGCCGCCCCGGCCGCCCCGTCCACCCCGTCCACCCCGTCCATCTCCGGCCGTCCTCGGCCGTCCTCGGCCGTCCGTCCGGCCAGCCGCCCGGGTCACTCTTGCCGTAAGGAGGTATACGCATATTGCCGTGAATGCGTGGTACGCGTCATCCACCGCGGGGGACGGTACGGCGCGTGCCGCCCGCGGCACACGACCGGAGGACGACGTCATGCGGCACCGTGCCCGGCCCAGGGGCGACCTCCCGGTCGACGCTGCCCTGGGCGGGACGCTGGCCGGCATGGTGTGCCGGACGGGGGCGGCGATCGGCGGGGTGTATCTCATCGAGGAGCCGGCCGCGCTGCTGCGCCTGGTGGCGCTGTGCGGACTGCCCGTCGACTTCACCGCGCCGTGGCAGCGGCTGGCGCTGACCGCCCCCGTCCCGGTGGTCGACGCGATCCGCGAGCACCGCCTCGTCTGGGTCGGCGGCCAGGACGAGATGGCGCGCCGCTATCCGCGTACGGCGGCCGTCCTGCCGTACCCCTTCACGCTCGCCGCGGCGCCGCTGCACGGGGTGCGCCGCTGCTGGGGCGGGGTGGTGCTGATGTGGGCCCGCCGACCATCCGCCCCTGGCCACCGCCCGCGAACAGCACCACATCATCGCGAGCGCCCGCCGGCTCACCCGGCTCCTGGACGACTCGCCGGTGCCGCCGGCCCTCCCCGAGCAGCCGCGGGTCGTCCCCGTGGACTGCCCGTGCCACCCCGTCCGGACCGGGCCGGCCGCCGCCTACCTGGACCGTCTCCCGGAGGGCGCCCTCGCCCTCGACCTGGGGGGCCGGGTCACGTTTCGTCCGCGCCGCCCAGGTCCGGTTCGTCGGCGTTCGGGTCCGGGTTGTCGCTGCCGGGGTTCGGTGTGCGGTCGTCACCTGCGTGCACCCGTGGCTTCCCTTCGGCCGGTATCCGTCAGGCTCGGACCGCTTTGAGGGGTTTCACGGTAGAGCATCCCCACCGCCTGGGGGATGACTTCGCCCAACCCCGGCTGCCGTGTGCGGTCGCCGGTCCCGGCGTCGGTTGAAGGGCGCACGGCGGGGCGGGATGCTGGGAGCGGGTGCAGGCAACCCGGACACCCGGGCCGCCGGGCATCCGGAGGCACCATGGAGGGACGCGTACCGGCGGACCTGGCGGTCGTACCGGACGACCTCGCGGTCGTCGTCGACGCCGACGGGGCGGTCCTGGTGTGGAGCGCCGGTGCCCGGCGGCTGCTCGGGTACGAACCCGCCGAGATCGTCGGCCGCCCCGCCCGGAGCCTGCTCGCCACCGAGCTGCCCGCGTCCGCACGCCGTCACATCGCCGGCGCGTACCGCTGGTCCACCGAGGTGGCCCTGCGGCACCGCAACGGCGACCGGCTCGTCGTACGTCTGCAGGGCATCCCGCTCGCGGACGCGGGCGCACGGCCGCTCTGGCTGGTGACCGCCGCCGCGCGGACGGCCGTGTCCGGGCGCGACCAGCCCGGGGCGGGGGCCCTGTGGGACTTCACGCTCGCCCAGCTGCCCATGCCGGTGGCGATCTACGACCGCGGGTCCCGGCTGGTCTCCGCCAACGAGGCCATGACCCGGATCATGGGCCTGCCCGTGGCGGAGATGCGCGGCCTCACCCTGCGGGAGATCGAGTCCGGGCCGCCCTTCGACGAGTACGACCGCCTCCAGCGGCAGGCTCTGCGCACCGGGCGGACCATCTTCCACGAACAGCACGGCCAGGCGCCCGGGGAGACCCGCGAGCACGCCTGGTCGATGTACTTCTGCCCGCTGAAGGACGAGACCGGCACGGTGCAGGGGCTGTCCGCGGTCGTCTTCGACACCACCGAGCAGTACTGGGCCCGCCGCCACCTGGCCGTCCTCAACGACGCCAGCCTGCGCATCGGCAGCACCCTGGACGTGACCCGGACCGCCGAGGAGCTGGCCGAGGTGGCCGTCGGCGGCTTCGCCGACTACGTCAGCGTCGACCTGCTGGAGTCCGTCGCCCTCGGCGACGAGCCGGGACCGCTGCCGCCGGGCGAGCCGATCACCGTACGCCGTACCGCACAGCGCTCGGTCCTGGCCGGCTGCCCGGAGAAGGTGGCCGAACCGGGCGACCCGATCCACTACCCGGTGGACACGCCCCCGATGTGGACCCTGCTCGCCGGCCACGGCACCCGCCAGCGGCCCGGCGACCCCGGCATGCCGGAGTGGATCGGCTCGTCCCAGGCCCGCGCCGACTCCGTCGCCCGGCACATGATCCACTCGGTGCTGATGGTCCCGCTGCGCGCCCGCGGCGTCACCCTCGGCCTGGTGCACTTCCTCAGGCACCGCACCCCCGAGTCCTTCACCGAGGACGACCAGCGGCTCGCGGAGGAGATCGTCGCCCGGGCCGCGGTGTGCCTGGACAACGCCCGCCGCTACACCCAGGAGCGCCGAACCGCCCTGGCCCTCCAGCGCAGCCTGCTCCCGGGCCGGCCGCCGCCCGGGCTCGAGGCGACCGAGGTGGCCTACCGCTATCTCCCCACGGGATGCGGCGCGGACGTCGGCGGCGACTGGTTCGACGTGATCGCGCTGTCCGGCGCCCGGGTCGCCCTGGTCGTCGGGGACGTCGTCGGCCACGGCATCCGCGCCTCGGCGACGATGGGCCGCCTGCGGACGGCGGTGCGGACGCTGGCGGACGTCGACCTCGCCCCGGACGAGCTCCTCACCCAGCTGGACGACCTCGTCATCAGGCTCGCCCGGGAGGAGGACCCGGAGACCACGTCGGGCGAGGTCGGCGCGACCTGCCTGTACGCCGTGTACGACCCGGTGTCCTGCCGCTGCACCATGGCCCGGGCCGGCCATCCGCCGCCCGCCCTGGTCACCCCCGGCGGCGCGGTCCGCCTCCTGGACCTCCCGGCCGGGCCGCCGCTGGGCCTCGGCGGCCTCCCCTTCGAGTCCACCGAGGTGGAACTGGCGGAGGGCAGCCTGCTCGCCCTCTACACCGACGGCCTGGTGGAGACCGCCGACCACGACATCGAGGTGGGCCTGGGCCTCCTCCGCCGCGCCCTCGCCGCCCCGGCCGCGCCCCTGGAGGAGACCTGCGACCGCGTCCTGCACACGGTGCTGACCGACCGCCCGGCCGACGACATCGTGCTGCTGCTGGCCCGCACCCGCGCCCTGGACGCCGGGAAGGTCCGCACCTGGCAGCTCCCCCGGCATCCGGCGGCGGTCGCCGGGGCCCGCAAGATGGCGGGCCAGCAGCTGGAGGCATGGGGTCTGACGGACGCGTCCTTCGCCACGGAGCTGATCGTCAGCGAGCTGGTCACCAACGCGGTCCGCTACGGCGACGGCCCGATCGCCCTCCGCCTGATCCGCGACGCGTCCCTGATCTGCGAGGTCTCCGACGGCAGCAGCACGGCCCCGCACCTGCGCCGGGCACGGGTCTACGACGAGGGCGGCCGGGGTCTGCTCCTGGTCGCCCAGCTCTCCGAACGCTGGGGCAGCCGCCAGACGCCGACCGGCAAGACGATCTGGGCGGAGCAGCCACTGCCCACCTCGACGCTCGCTTAGGCACCCGCTCGAACGCCCCCCGGGCGCTCACTCAGTGGGCGAGCGGAACGTCCCGGCGCAGCACGTCGATCACGGCGGAGACGACCGCGGAGGCGACGAAGGCCCCCACCATGACCAGCCCCACCCCCACCATGAACAGCCCGCTGGCCTCGCCCGACCAGTCGACGTAGGCGGCGAGCGTCAGCCCCGCGGTCGTGCCGCCCACGGCGGCCGCGCTGTGCCCCCGGGCGGCCGCCCAGCCGACGGCCACGAGCAGGGTGAGCACGAGCCCGCCGACCTGCCAGGCCTCGTACGGCCCGCTCGTCGACCCGTCGGCCCGGACGTCGTACCGCTGGTCCCAGCCCAGCCAGGCGGCCCAGGCCGCCGCCGACACTCCGGCCAGCGCGAGCGCCGGCAGCACCATCCGAAGAACTGGCTTGTGAAGTCCCATGTCCTCAGCTTCGAGGCCGGGTTGGTCACCGGACAGAGCGCGGATACTCAGACCGACCCGAGTACGTGCCCGTACCGGCCTGGGGGCGGCCTGCCGGACTGTTCGCGTGCGTGCGGGGGTGGCGCCGGGGTTACCACCGTTCGGCGGCAGGGGTTACGACCGTTCGGCGGCAGGGGCTACGACCGTTCAGCGGCACGGGGATGGGCGGGGGGCGATGTACGCGCCACGCGGGCGGCCAGTTCCAGGAGTTCGTCGACCGACCACTGGTCGTAGGCGTGCTCGCCGTACTTGGTGGCGAGGACCTGGCCACCGGGGGCGACGAGGAAGTCGGCGGGAAGGCCGAGCCGGCCACCGTGCGGGCTGTTGGCGGGCAGGCGTTCGCGGCCGCGGACGACGTGCCACGCGCCGCTCACCACCGCCCGGACGATCGGCCCCCAGGCGCGCGGGGCGAGCAGGGCGCGGGGCGACTGTTCCACACCGAACTCCCGGTACAGCCGTTTGTCCGGGTCGGCGACGACGGCGAACGGGAGGTCGGCGGCGTGGGGGCGCAGTTCCTCGGCGGGCGAGTGGAAGACCACGACCTCGCGTACGCCGGCGGCCGCTATCTCGTCGTGCCGCCGGACCACCGAGCGCAGATGCAGATTGCAGACCGGGCACCCGGCGAAGCGCCGGAACTGGAGGTGGGTCAGACGGTCGGGGCCGGGGACGGTGACGGGGTCGCCGGAGACCGTGGTGAGAGTGCGCTGAGGCACGGCGGAACCGGGGGCCATCGGACTACGGGGTGCACGCATGACTGCTTCCCTCCGGTAGGCGTACGGCATACGCCTACCAGCGTAAGCGTATGCCGTACGCTGTCAACCGCCATGCCACGACCGCGTTCCCTCGCCCCCGACCAGCTCGCCTCGGCCGCTCTCGCCGTCATCGACCGCGAGGGGCTCACCGGGCTGTCGATGCGTGCCGTCGCCAAGGAACTCGGCATGAGCACCATGGGGCTCTACCGGTACGTGCGTGACCGCGAGGAACTGGAGAGGCTCGTCGTGGAGCTCGTCCTGGGCGCCGTGGACACCGAGCCGCCGGATCCCGCCGCCGCATGGCGCGAACGGATCACGGTCATGGTGCGGCGCATGCGTGACGCCGTGGGCGCCCATCCCGCGGTCGTCCCGCTGATCATCGCCCACCGGCACCACTCCCTCGGGGTGCTGCGCTGGTCGGAGACCGTGCTCGTGGTCCTCGGCGAGGCGGGGGTGGAGGGCGAGCGGCGGGTCGTCGCCCTGCGCGCCCTGCTCAGTCACCTCATCGGGGCGATCCAGCTGGAACACCTCGGCCCGCTGGCCGGCCCGGGGACGGTGGCCATCTCCGAACTGTCCCGCGCCGACTTCCCGCACATGTCCGAGACCGCCCGGACCGCCCGGACCATCGACGCCGACCGGGAGTTCCTCGGAGGACTCGGCATGCTGCTCGACGGACTTGGCGGTCCTGACGGTCTCGACGGCCCTGGCGATACCAGCCGTTGATCAGGCGGTCCCCGCGCAAGCATCCGTCCCTGGACCTGGAGAACCACGTGACCGGTATCTGTGGACACGTATCTGTGGACACGTAGCTGTGGACACGATCGCCGGGTGAGTGTGAACGTGAGTACGGTTGATCACGAGCCGTCCGCAGGAGCCCCCATGCCACCCGAGTCCTCCGTGCCCCCCGTAGCCCCCGAGCCCAGGCCCCGCTTCGCCGTACTCGGTGCCGGCACCATCGGGTGTCATCTCGGCGGCCGTCTGCGCGCCGCCGGGTACGACGTGACGCTCATCGGCCGCCCCGCAGCCATGGACGTGCTGCGCGAGCGGGGGCTCACCCTCAGCGACTCGGTCCGGCCGCCCGTCCGTCTCGCGCCGGAGCAACTGACGTTGGCCACCGGAGGTCAGGCCGCGGCCGGCGCCGACTATGTGCTGGTCACCGTGAAGAGCGCCGGTACCGGGGCCGCCGCCGAGGACCTCGCCGCGCACCTCGCCCCCGGCGCGGTCGTGGTCAGCTTCCAGAACGGGCTGCACAACCCCGCCACCCTGCGCGCCACGCTCCCCGGTCACACCGTGCTGGCCGGGATGGTGCCGTACAACGTGGTGCAGTCCGAGCCGGGCACCGTGCACCAGGGCATGCCGGGCAGGCTCATGACCGAACCGGACGACCGGCTCGTCGCCGCCTTCCGCGAGGCGCACCTGGCCGTCGAGGCCCGTACCGACATGGCCGAGGTGCAGCACGCCAAGCTGCTGCTGAACCTCAACAACGCGATCAACGCGCTGTCCGGGCTGCCGCTCCGCGACCAGCTCGGCGGGCGGGACTACCGCCGTTGCCTCGCCCTGTGCCAGCGGGAGGCGCTCGCCGTCTACCGTGCCGCCGGGGTCACCCCGGCCCGCCTCGGCCCCACCGCACCCGCCGTCACCCCGTACGTCCTGGGGCTGCCCGACGGCCTCTTCCGCCGGCTGGCGGGGGCGACCCTGCGGATCGACGCCCACGCCCGGTCCTCGATGTGGGAGGACCTGCAACGCGGCCGGGCCACGGAGATCGACTCCCTCCAGGGCGAGATCGTCGCCCTCGCCACCGCCCATGGACGGAGCGCGCCCGCGAACGCGCGGCTGGTCGCCCTGGTGCGTGCGGCGGAGGCCGCGCCGCGCACCTGGCCGGGCCCGGAGCTGTACGCCGAACTGCGCGCGGCACGCTGAACGGGCGCGAACGGCAAGGGCCGTGGCCGGGTCGCTCATGAGCAACCCGGCCACGGCCCCTCGGCTCGGCGCGGGGTGCCGGCGCCGGTCTCGACGCGGACGACGCCCTTGAGGGCGGAGAGTTCGCTGGCGTACGAGTCCAGCGCGGTCTCGCCGACCGCCTGGTCGATGACGACATGGATGGCACCGCTGTCGTCGCCGTCGAACTTCTCCCGCAGCACGGTGGAGACCTGGCGGCTCTGCGCGTCCTCGGGCAGTACGCGGTCGTCCGGGCTGCCGAGAGTGATGCCCAGCAGCGGGCTCGCCGCGACCAGCAGCACCGCGAGGACGGGCAGTGCGGTGAGCGCGGGCCGTCGCATGACCGTGCCGGCGAGCCGTCCCCACATCGACGTCCGGTTCGGGCGAGGCTTCTTCGTCCACGGCAGCCGGCCGCTGTTGACCCGGTGCCCCAGCACCACGAACAGCGCGGGCATCACGAACAGGGTGCTGACGGCCGCGATGGCGACGACCCCGACACCGGCGTAGCCGAAGGAGCGCAGGAAGTACTGCGGGAACACCAGCAGCGCGGCCAGCGCGACGGCGACGGTCGCGGCGGAGAACGCGACGGTACGGCCCGCGGTGCGCACGGTGTGCCGTACGGCGTCCGCCACGCTCGCTCCCGTCCCGAGCTGCTCCCGGAACCGGCTGATCATCAGCAGGGCGTAGTCGATGCCCAGGCCGAGCCCCAGGGCGATGGTCAGGTTGGTCGCGTTGACGGAGACGTCGGCGGCCCTGCCGAGCAGGGCGAGTTCGGCGAACGTACCCGCGATGGCGACGGTGGCGACGGCAAGCGGCAGCAGGGCGGAGATCCTCGGCGCCGCCGAACGCCACATCACCGAACACGGCCCGCAGGCCCTGTCCCTGCGCGCGGTCGCCCGCGACCTCGGCATGACCGTGCAGGCGCTCTACCACTACTTCCGAGCTGTCGCCCGCGCTGCTCGCGCACCTGGACCGGCTGCCGGCCGGCGACATGGGTCATCTGCCGCCCGCCGCGAACGCACTGCTCATGTGCGCCTGGGGCCAGATGCACGGCCTGGTCGTCCTGGAGGTCTTCGGACACACCCCGCACCTCGGGGACCACCAGGCCGAGATCTTCCGGATGGCGATGCGGAACATGCTGGACGACATCCGCGGCCGCATCCCCACCGGCTGAACCGGGAGCGGAGCCGGCTGTTCGCAGGGGCGGGGGCTAGTGCTGCGACCGGAAAGGTTCACCGGCTCGCGACGCCCGGCACGGCACTAGCCGCCGGCCTGTGGCGTGCTCTGCCGGTCGATGAGGGCGCGGAGTTGATGGCGGCCCGCGATGCCCAGTTTGGGGTAGGAGCGGTACAGGTGTGAGGCGACCGTGCGCGGGGACAGGAACAGCCGGTCGGCGATCTCTCCGTTGGTCAGGCCGTGTCCGGCGAGTACGACGATCTCGCGCTGCTGGGCGGTGAGTCCGTCCAGCGCGCCCGGGGCGGCCGGCGGGGCGTGCACGGGGACACCGCAGGCCCGCAGTTCGGACTCCGCGCGCCGGGTCCAGGGCGCGGCGCCCAGGCGGCGGAACGTCTCCAGGGCGGTGGCGAGGACGGGCTTCGCGTCGTTGATGCGGCGGCGCCGGCGCAGCCACTCCCCGTAGTCCAGCTGGAGCTGGGCCCGTTCGAACGGCCAGGCGTCCCCGGCGGGATCGGCCAGCGGCGCCGCGAAGTGGGCCTCGGCGTCGTCGGGTTCGGCGAGCAGCCCGCGGGCCCGGGCGGTGAGCTGTTCGAGACGCGGTCCGGGCGCGGGCTTCAGCCGGGCCAGCGCGCGCTCCAGCACCGTCCGTGCTTCGAGGTGCCGTTCGCAGCGCGCCCCGGCGGCGGCGAGGTCGGCGACGGCGAGATACGAGAAGTGGTGGTGCAGGGGGGTGCCGTCGGCCGCGAAGAGCTGGCTGAGCTGGGCGTAGGCGGTGACGTGGTTGCCCTGGGCCAGTGCGGCGAGCCCGGCCGCCTGCCAGACCCTGGCGGCGAACCCGCGGTACTCGGAGGTGTCCACGGCGGCGCGCACGCGGGCCAGCAGCGGTGCCACCTGCTCGTGGTCGCCGCGCAGGGCCGCCACGACGGCCGTGGTGAGGTCGGCCGAGCCCGCGACGGTCTCCATCTTGTAGGCGGCGGCGATGTCACCCGCCTCACGGGCGGCGGCGAGCGCGTCGTCCCAGCGCCCGCTGTCGACACACGCCCACTCCAGGGCCGACAGCACCCCGCCGCTGGCGCCGCGCACGCCCGGGGCACGCAGCCGGCTCAGCGCCTCGCGCAGCACCCTGACCGCCAGTTCGGTCTCGTCCAGGACCCAGGCCGCGGCACCGACCGTGCCCGGGTCGAAGAGAGGTCCGTGGGATCCATGGGACCCCCGCGATCCGTCCGTCAGCCGCCGCAGCCGGGACACGATCTCGACTCTTTCGCCGAACGGGTCCGTGCAGGCCCGGATCCAGAGGCGGTACTCGTCGGCACGGGCGGCGGGCCAGTCCTCGGACCCGTCCCCGAAGTCGAGGGCGTCAAGAGCGTCAAGGGCCGCGCGTGCCTTGGCGCGAACCTCCGGGAGTCCGGTCTGGTGGACGACCGTCGCGGCCATCCAGGCGGCCCGCCAGGCGATGGCCGGCAGCTTCGGGGCGGCCTCGGCGGCGACGGACAGCAGGGTGTCGATCGCGTCGGCGTTGCGGTTGGACCACAGCAGCGACCAGCCGATGTCCAGCCGGGCGGCGATCCGCAGATCGGGGTCGGAGGTCAGGGTGAGCACCCGGCCCGCCAACTCCCGTACCCAGTCGGCCTGTCCGGCGGACCGGGCCAGGTCGGCCGCGGCCAGCAGCCGGCGGGCTCTGTCGGGTTCGGCGGGGCTCAGCCCGGCGGCGCGTTCCAGGGCGCGGGCGGCAGCGGCGGCACCGCCACGGCGTTGTGCCTGGGCCGCGCTTTCCTCGAGGAGCGTGGCCAGCTTCTCGTCGGGTTCCAGCGCCGCGGCGGCCAGGTGCCAGGCGTGCCGGTCGGGCTGGCCGCGGAGCGCGTCGGCGACCTGCCGGTGCGCGGCGGCCCGCTCGGCGAAGGTCGCGGCGTGGTAGACGGCCGAGCGGGTCAGCGGATGGGCGAACCGCGGGCCCGGGGTGTCCAGCCGGATCAGGCCCGCCGCCTCCGCCGGGGCGAGCGTGTCGGCGGACAGCCCCGGTATCGCCGTGGCGAGGTCCGGGCTGTCGGCGGTGGCCGCGAGCAGCAACGCGGACCGGGCCGCCGGGGGCAGGGTGGCGTACCGGGCGGCCGTGATCGCGGTCAGCTGCCCGGTCAGCGGCAGCGGCTCGGCGGTCCAGCGGTGCCCCGCGTCGGGATCCGCGGCGATCATCCGGGCCAGCTCGATCAGCGCCAGCGGATTGCCGGCCGCCTGCGCGAGCACCTGTTCGCGCAGCCGGCCGTGCGGCGGGCACGGCTGGGCGTCCAGGAGCAGGCCCGCGTCCACCCGGGTCAGCGGCCGTAGCAGCAGCTGGGGCAGGTCGCGTTCGAAACCGGCGGGGGGTACGTGCCCGCGCGCACCGGCGAGCAGCACGAGCCGCTCCGACTCCAGCCGGCGGGCGGTGAAGGCGAGCGCGTCGAGCGAGGCACGGTCCAGCCACTGCGTGTCGTCGACGGCGACCAGCAGCGGCCGCTCGTCGGACAGCTCGGACAGCAGGGTGAGTACGGCGATCCCGGTGAGCAGCGGGTCGGGCGGCGCGGGATCGGCGGAGAACCCGAACGCGCCGCGCAGCGCCTCCGCCTGCCGGGGCGGCAGTCCGGCCACCCGGTCCAGCACCGGGCGCAGCAACTGGTGCAGTCCGGCGAACGCCAGGTCCCGTTCCGACTCCCGGCCGGTGGTCGCCAGGACCTGCATCCCGGCCGCCCCTGCCGCCCGCGCGGCCTCGGCCAGAAGGGCGGTCTTGCCCAGGCCCGGATCGCCGAGGAGCAGCAGAACGTGGCTCTCCGTGTGGGGCGGGGCGACCAGCTCCCGCAGCCGGGACAGCTCCGCCCGCCGCCCGACCACGGTCGTGTCCTTGCCGGTCATCGCGGAAACGCCACCCTCACCCGGCCCAATATAGGCCGCGCACAGGGCGGTACCGGACGGCTGCCGCGCGGCATACCGGGGAATGCGGGGACGATCCCCGGCGCCTGCGGGGGAAGGCGGGTGCGCGATCCCCGTCGCCTGCGGGGGAACGCGGGTGCGCGAACCGTGCGCGGGCCTGCGGGGACCGTGGCAGCGGCAAGCCGACCGCACCTTCCCGGCGGGCGCAGCACGACGCGGTGTGCACCTGGGGCATCCCCGACCACACCAAGCTCCAGCGGCCCGGCTGTCGGGGCGAGCGTGTTCCGCTGTCCGCCGCATGTCCGCCGCACGCCCGCCATCCGCACCCGCTGAACGCGCCGCGCGCCGAGATCCGCCGACTGCGGCGCCGGGTACTACCGCGTCACCGGTCCCCGGCCGCCGCCTGCAACTCCGCGATCTGCTGACGGGCCGCGGCGACGAGTTCGTCGTTGGTGTGGGCGTGTCCGGCCAGCCCCCATCCGCCGGGCACGGCCTCGGTCAGCAGCACCCAGGTGCGGTCCGCGAGGGCCGGGTCGGCGGCGGCGTCCGCGATCATGCCGGTGAACCGGCGTACCACCGCGAGCTGCTTGTCACGGTCGAGAGCACCCGCGTTGGTCAGCACCTGCACGCGGACGTGGTTCGAGGCGCCGTCGACGTTCGACAGGTCGCCGGCCGGCAGCTCGTGGACGAACGCGGCGGTGTTCTGGCGGAACATCGGGATGTCCGGGACCTCCTCGATGGCCATCAGGGCCGCGGCGAGGTCCCGGGCGAGCTGATGCTTGTCCGGGAACGTGCCGCTCGTGGCATATACGTCGATCATCGGCATGGCGTACTCCTTCTGCTCCTTCTTATGACGGGCGGCCCGACCCGGCCTGCGGCCGGCGCTACCACGTGGATTCCCGCCCGCTGGGCGGGCGCGCGCCGCTGCCGGATGTGTCCGCGTTCGGGTTCATGACCACCAGCATTCGACAGCGCACCGCGGGGTGGTATCAGCAACATGACTGCACCCGCCGACGCCGACACGCCGGGCGTCACGCCGGACGCACCGGGCGTCACGCCGGACGCGTGGGGGCGGGCACGCCACCGTCGGAGCCGGGCACACCATCGTCTGAGCCGGGCACGCAGCCGGGCGGTGGCGGGCGGCGACGACGCCCGCCACCGGCTCGACGAGAGCCGCCGCCACCCGGCCGACTTCGAGACGGCGCCGCCACCCGGCCGACCTCGAGACGGCGCCGGCACGCGGGTCCGCACCGAGCTCATCGACCGGCTGCAGGCCACCTGCCCCGACCTCGCCAACCCCTGCACGCGCGGCCTCACCGGTGGCCGCCGCGGCCCTGGCGACGGTGACGGCCTGGGCGATACGCCGAATGGACTGATCATGCGCCAGGCGGGGGCCGGCCACCCACGCGGTGCAAAGGCTCGACGGCAAACGGAAATCTGTCACGGCGGAGCCACATGTCCAGGGCTGCCGGAGTTAGGGTTGCCGTGCGACGCGGATGGTGCCGAATCCTTCGAAGACCGGTGCCAGGCCCGCCCGGGTCCCCCGCCGCGTCCCCGAAACGAAGGTGTCATGCCCGCTGAGAACGCCCCTGTCGCCGGCAACCTCGACGATGACGACTACCCCGCCTACACCATGGGACGGGCCGCCGCCGTTCTCGGCACCACCCCCGCCTTCCTCCGGTCCGTGGGCGAGACCGGGCTGATCGCTCCCCTGCGTTCACAAGGAGGTCACCGCAGGTACTCCCGCCGTCAGCTGCGCGTCGCGGCGCGCGCCCGGGAGCTGGTCGACCAAGGCACCCCCGTCGAGGCCGCGTGCCGGATCATCTCCCTGGAGAACCAGCTGGCGGACGCCCTCCGGCTGAACCGGGAGATAAGCCGGAAGCTCGACGGGTGCGGCACCGATACCTAGTCCCGCCAGTACAGAAATACGGGTGCCAGCGGCACTAGAATTACCGTGCGGCCCCGAAAACACATGGCCGCTTACAGCCCATCTGTGTTAGCGTGATAGCAGTTGCAGTTTTGGTTGCCAGAGAAATTTTTTCTTTGTAAAGCTTTCCGGATCATTCCGGAGGGGTGATCATCGCGGCGACTCGGCTTCGTAAAGTGCGGAGTCCGGCACTGCCCCTCAAGGGAGATTCAATATGGCATCTGGCACCGTGAAGTGGTTCAACGCGGAAAAGGGCTTCGGCTTCATCGAGCAGGAGGGTGGCGGCCCCGACGTCTTCGCCCACTACTCGAACATCGCCACCCAGGGCTTCCGCGAGCTTCAGGAAGGCCAGAAGGTGACCTTCGACGTCACGCAGGGCCAGAAGGGCCCGCAGGCCGAGAACATCGTTCCTGCCTGAAGCTGACGCGAACCGTAGCGAGCCTCGGGCTCGCGCGTTTTGAGGCTGGGGCCCGCGCTCTTGGGGTGCGGGCCCCAGCTTTTCTCTTTTTTTCTCCGGCTCATTCTTGTGATTCCTCGCGCGGAAACCTGTCCGCCGGCCGGAATTCCTCGATACGCCGCATCGAGGAAGGTTCCTACTTGAACCGCACGCGCCGCACGGGCGGCACTTCCGGCCGCCACCGCACGGACCGGACCACCACGCGCTCGACAGGCTCCACCCCCGGCAGCCGCTTCCGTTCGCAGGGATCGGGCCACCAGGGTTCCCGACAGGGCACCGGTCGCAAGAGCGGCGGCCAGGCCCAGCGCTCCGCCCCGGGCCGCCAGGAGTTCGCGCTGCCGGTCACCCTCACCGAGCCGCTGCCCGCCGTCGAGACGTTCGCCGAACTGGACATGCCCGAACGGCTGCTGGCCGCCCTCCGCACCGAAGGCGTGATCGTCCCCTTCCCGATCCAGGCGGCCACCCTGCCGAACGCGCTGGCCGGCCGGGACGTCCTGGGCCGGGGCCGCACCGGCTCGGGCAAGACCCTCGCCTTCGGCCTGCCGCTGCTGGCCCGCCTGGACGGGCAGCGCGCCCAGCCCAAGCAGCCGCTCGCCCTCGTCCTCGTCCCCACCCGCGAGCTGGCCCAGCAGGTCACCGACGCGCTCACCCCCTACGCCCGTGCCCTGCGGCTGCGGCTCGCCACCGTGGTCGGCGGCATGTCGATCGGCCGTCAGATCAGCGACCTGCGCGCCGGCGCCGAGGTCGTGGTCGCGACGCCCGGCCGCCTGCGGGACCTCATCGAGCGGGGCGCCTGCCGGGTGGACCAGGTCAACGTCACCGTCCTCGACGAGGCCGACCAGATGGCCGACATGGGCTTCATGCCGCAGGTGACCGCGCTGCTCGACCAAGTCCCCGACCGCGGCCAGCGGTTGCTGTTCTCGGCCACCCTGGACCGGAACATCGACCTCCTGGTGCGCCGCTACCTCCACGACCCCGTCGTGCACTCGGTCGACCCCTCCGCGGGCGCGGTCACCACCATGGAGCACCACCTGCTGCATGTGCGGGACGCCGACAAGGAGACCGCCGCCACCGAGATCGCCGCCCGGGACGGGCGCGTGCTGATGTTCCTGGACACCAAGCACGCGGTGGACCGGCTCGCCAAGCGGCTGCTCGCCGTCGGTGTGCGGGCCTCCGCTTTGCACGGCGGCAAGTCCCAGTCGCAGCGCACCCGGACCCTCGCCCAGTTCAAGGACGGCCACGTCTCGGTCCTCGTCGCCACCAACGTCGCCGCCCGCGGTATCCACGTCGACGGCCTCGACCTCGTCGTCAACGTCGACCCGCCCGCCGACCACAAGGACTACCTGCACCGCGGCGGCCGTACCGCCCGTGCCGGCGAGACCGGCACCGTCGTCACCCTCGTCCTGCCGCACCAACGGCGCGCCGTGGACCGCCTGATGACCGACGCCGGAGTCACCGCGCGTGCGGTCCAGGTCCGTCCCGGTGAGGCCGAACTGCATCGCATCACCGGCGCCCGCACCCCCTCGGGTGTGCCCGTCACCCTGGCCGCGCCGACCGCCGACACACCACGCGAAGGCGCGCGATCCGCCGGCCGTGGCCGGGGCCGTGGCCGCGGAGGCCGGTCGTCCGCCGCCCGCACACGCCGTACCACCTCAAGGGCCGACTCGTAGTCGAAGGAGGACCAGCGCACAGCCGGAGCACGGGGTTGCGCTCCCGGCGGACAGGCCGCGCCGACGCCCGTCCCGTCCGCCCCGACGCTGGACCGCACCCCGGACGTGTCCCCCGTGATCAACGCACACGGATACACCCCGGGCGTTCTCGCCCTCACCCCTGACCGCCGTCCGAACCCCCGTCCCGCCGCGCCCCGCGGTCGCCCCCTGAGGAGGCATCCATGCGTGTTGTCATCGCCCGTTTCCCCTTCGACCTGACGAAGAGCGAGGTCGAGCAGTCGATGAGCAGCCACACGCCCGAACCCGTCACGGGCGTCGGCGTGACCATCGACGGCCGCGTCTACCCCGTGATGCAGGTCGGCGAAGTGATCACCCGGCAGAACCGCCGTGACTTCACGACGCTGGAAATGCGCCGCGCGCTGACCCGCCTCGGCTTCACCTGTCATGACCCCCGCCCGGTCACGCCGCCCCGGGAGGCGCGCGCCGACGAGGACGCCCTCGGCTGGTGACACCTGCCGGGCGACCGCGAGTAATGCGCGGTTCGCGGGTTGGAAAGCCTCAGATGTGGCACCCGGCTCTTGAGCGGGCCGGGCTCCGGTAAAAGCGGCCGTCGGTTCAGCAACGAGCCGCACACCGCACAAGCCCCGCACGGCCCGCTCAGCCGGTTGTCGCCGCGGGGCTGCCCGGCGGCAACCGGTACGACACGCCCGGCGAACGCCGGTGACGCCTTGGAGACGACGCCGATCACGGCCTCACGCCTCTGGCCCGCTGCCTCCTCTCGCCCGCTGCCTCCTCTTCCCTCTCTTCCCCCTCTTTCCCGGTTCCCCGGCCAACTCCGGTGTGGAATAGGGCTGTTCCCAGACAGTCTTGGAGGAGATCGCCATGCCCGAGAAGTTTCCGCCCATCGAGCCGTACGACCATGGGCTCCTCGATGTCGGAGACGGCCAGCGGATCTACTGGGAGGCCAGCGGTAACCCGGAGGGGAAGCCCGCCCTGTGCGTGCACGGCGGTCCCGGCAGCGGCGGGGGCCGCCGCAACCGCAGGCTGTTCGACCCCGAGGTCTACCGGATCGTCCTCTTCGATCAGCGCGGCTGCGGTGAGAGCCGGCCGCACGCCTCCGACCCCGCCGTCAGCCTCGCCCACAACACCACCGACCACCTCGTCGCCGACATGGAGCGGCTGCGCGAGCACCTCGGCGTCGAGAGCTGGCTCCTCTACGGCGGCTCCTGGGGCTCCACGCTCATCCTCGCCTACGCCGAACGCCACCCGGAGCGGGTCTCCGGGATCGTCATCGCCGGTGTCACCATGACCCGCCCGGAGGAGACCGACTGGCTCTACCACGGCGTCGGCCGCCTGCTGCCCGGCCCGTGGGAGGCCTTCCGCGACGCCCTGCCCGCCGCGGACCGCGCCGGCAACCTCGTCACCGCCTACAACAGGCTGCTGAACAGTACCGACGACACGATCCGGGTCAAGGCGGCCCGTGACTGGTGCACCTGGGAGGACGCCGTCATCGCCCACGAGGTACTGGGCAGTCCCGGCGCCTACAGCGACCGGCCCGACGACTCACTGATGGCCTTCGTCCGGATCTGCGCGCACTACTTCGCCCATGACGCCTGGCTGAAGGACGGCCAACTGCTCCGGGACGCCCACCGGTTGGCCGGGATCCCGGGGGTGCTGATCCACGGCCGGCTCGACCTGGGCAGCCCGCTCAAGACGGCGTGGGAACTGGCCAAAGCCTGGCCTGACGCGGAACTGAAGGTGATCGACGACTCCGGCCACACCGGCAGTCCCGCGATGCACCAGGCGGTCCTGACGGCGATCGCGCGGTTCGGTGAGAGCAGGGGGTGACCGGGGCTGGGTTCCTCCTGTCCGTGGAGGTCAGGCCTCCTTGCTGATGAGTTCGTCCGCCACCCAGCGCGCGACTCCCTCCGGATACGGGGCCGGCAGGCCGAGGACGATGTGCCGGAAGCCGGCGCCCAGCGCCTCGGCGATCGCGGTGCGGGTCGCCTCCGGGCGGTCGTAGGAGACGGAGAGGTGGATGGATCGGGTGATCTCGGCGGGGTCGCGGCCGATCTCCGCGCAGTAGCGGTCGAGGAGGGCACTGCGGCTGACGCAGTCCTCGATGTCGCCGCCCGGGATGTTCCAGAGGTCGGCGTGTTCGGCGGTCACCCGGAGGGTCGCCGCCGAACGGCCGCCGATCAGGATCGGGGGATGGGGGCGCTGGACGGGTTGGGGGTTGGCGAAGGCGCTGGTGAGCTGGTGGTGGCTGCCGTGGAAGTCGAAGGGTTCGTCGGCCGTCCACAGACGGCGGATCAGGGCGCAGGCCTCGGCGAGGCTCTCGACGGCCTGTGCGGGAGGGGTGAAGGGCAGGCCGTACGCCGGATACTCGCGGCGGGCCTCCGGCGGATGCGGCCGTGAGCCGACGCCGATGCCGAAGTCGAGCCGGCCGCCGGAGACGACGTCGACGGTCGTGGCGATCTTCGCGAGTATCGCGGGCGGCCGGAAACGGTTGCTGGTCACCAGGAGACCGAGACGCAGGCGTCGCGTCTGGGCGGCCAGGGCGGACAGCAGCGTCCAGCCCTCGTGGATCGGCCCGTCGGGATCGCCACCGATCGGCATGAGGTGGTCGAACAGCCAGGCGTGCTCGATCTCGGGGATCGCGTCCGCCTCCCGCCAGACCCGCAGGACATCGTCGTAGGACACCTGCATGGGAGCGGTCATGATCCCGAAGCGGGGTTCCGTGGTCATCGTGGTGCTCCTGGGAGAGTCAGCGGCGGCGTAGTGCCGGGTCGAGCAGGGCGGGTGGGGTGTCGTTCTTCTCGTGGGCGGCCAGGTCGGTGCCGGGGGCGACGATCGCGTCGATCGCGTCGAGGACGTCGGCGGAGAGCACGGTGTCGGCGGCTGCGAGCTGGGAGTTCAGGTGGTCCTCGGTACGGGGGCCTATGAGGGCGCTGGTGACGGCGGGGTGCGCGCTGACGAAGCCGAGCGCGAGCTGGACCAGGGTCAGTCCGGCCTCCTCGGCGACGGCGGCGAGCCGCTCCACGGCGTCGAGCCGGGCCTGATTGGCGGGCAGCGTGAGGTCGAAGCGGTCGGGAAGGATCCTGGACCGGCTGGTGGTGATCTCCCTGCCCTTGCGCACGGCGCCCGACAGCCAGCCCGAGGCCAGCGGGCTCCACGCCAGCACACCCATCCCGTACTCCTCCGTCACCGGCAGCACATCGGTCTCGATGCCGCGCTGGAGGAGGGAGTAGCTGGGCTGTTCGGTGACGTACCGGCTCACGTGGTGCTCGCGCGCCGCCCACTGGCCCTGCACGATCCGGTAGGCCGGGAAGGTCGAGGAGCCGAAGTAGCGGATCTTCCCCGCGCGTTGCAGATCGGTCAGCGCCGACAGGGTCTCCTCGTCACTCGTGGCCGGGTCCCAGCGGTGTATCTGATAGAGGTCCACATGGTCGACGCCGAGCCGGACCAGGCTGTTCTCCAACTCGGTGACCAGCCACCGCCGTGAACCGCCGCGGTGATTGCGCTCGTCGCCCATCGGCATGCCCGCCTTCGTGGCCAGCACGAGGTCGTCACGGCGGCCGGCGATCGCCTTGCCGACCATCTCCTCCGACTCGCCCTGCCCGTAGAGGTCGGCGGTGTCGATCAGGTTGACCCCGGCGTCCAGGGCGGCGTCGACGAGCGCCGTCGCCTCCTCCTGGGTGGTGCGCCCGATCGCGCCGAAGTTCATCGCGCCGAGCGCGAGCGCGCTGACCTGCACACCGGTACGGCCCAAGGTGCGGTACTGCATGACCGAGTCTCCTCACATGACGCAACATGACGTACAGACAAGCGGGACGATGTCCCGTTTCGTGTCTTCGACGATACGGAACGCTGTCCCGTTTAGCAACGCCCCGATAGGGTGACGGCGGAGGGAGCACACGATGAGGAACGCACGATGAAGGACGAGGAGCAGGCGGTCCGGCCCCGCCGGGCGGACGCCCGGCGCAACGAGACGACCCTGCTGGAAGCGGCCGCGGCGGCGTTCGTCGCGTCGGGCGTGGAGGCACCGGTACGCGACATCGCGGCCCGGGCGGGCGTCGGCACGGCGACGATCTACCGGCACTTCCCGACCCGTGCGGACCTGATCATCGCCGTCTACCGGCACCAGGTGGAGGCCTGCGCCGAGGCCGGCCCGGCCCTGCTCGCCGGCGCGCCGAGCCCGTACGACGCGCTGCGCCGGTGGATCGACCTCTTCGTGGACTTCCTGGTCACCAAGCACGGCCTCGCCGCGGCCCTGCGCTCCGACCAGACGGGCTTCGACGCCCTGCACGCCTACTTCCTGGACCGCCTGGTCCCGGTCTGCACCCGGCTCCTCGACGCGGCGACCGAGTCCGGCGAGATCCACACCGACCTGGCCGCCGTCGAGCTGATGCGCGGCGTCGGCAACCTCTGCATCGGCGCGGAGAACGACCCCGGCTACGACGCCCGCCGTCTCGTCGCCCTCCTCGTCACGGGGCTGGGCCGGGCATGAGGTGCTGGGCACGAGGTGCCAGGCATGAGTGACCGTTGCGGCGTCTGCGGCCGGCCGATCGAGAGCGGCGGCGGCCCCGGACGGACCGCGTCCTATTGCTCCCAGGCCTGCCGCCAGCGGGCCTACCGGGAACGGCGGCGGACGGGCGGCGTGCCACCGGCCAGGGAACTCCTCTCGGACCTCGGGGATCGGCTGGGGCGGGTACGGCTGGCACCCGGAACCGCGTTCCACGCGGACGTGGAGGGCCTCACCACCCGCTTCGCACAGCTACGACGCCTCGCCCGGGAGGCGGGACAGCAGCCGAGCCCGACGGCGGGGCAGCGACGGAACGCGGAGGCTGAGGCGGAGGCGGAGGCGGGGCAGGAGCCCACCCCGGATGCCGTCGGAGCCAGCGAGGCGGCAAGCGTCACACCCGCGGACCCGGGCAGCGTCACACCCACGGACCCGGACACGGACACGGCAAGCGGCACCGCCGCCGGCGCGAAAGGCGTCACGCACCCCGACCGGGAAAACGTCCCGCCCGCCGGCCTCGAAGTCGTCACGGCCGCCGGCCTCGAAGTCGTCACGGCCGCCGACGCGGAAATCGTCACGCACCCCGCGCCGGAAAGCGTCACCCCTGTCCCGGAAAACGTCACGCCCGTCGCCGTGACGCTTTTCGAAGACGGGGCCGGGTCGGTCTCGGGTGACGACTCGTTCACCGCCCTCGTCGAAGGTCACCGGCGCGAACTCCGCGTGCACTGCTATCGGCTGCTCGGGTCCTACGACGAGGCCGAGGACCTCACCCAGGAGACGTTCCTGCGGGCCTGGCGGGCCAAGGAGACCCTGGACGGTGTCGACAACGCCCGCGCCTGGCTGTACCGGATCGCCACCAACCTGTGCCTGGACTTCCTGCGCAGGCAGAACCGGCGCCCGGTCCCCTACGAACCCGTGCCGGGCATGGACTCGGGCGACGGTCCCCCACCTCCCCGTACGCCCTGGCTGCAGCCGTTTCCCGACGACCAGTTGCCCGAGCCGGCCGCGCCGCAGCACGAGCCCGACGCGCAGGCCGTGGCCGGTGAGACCCTCGAACTGGTCTTCCTCACCGCCATCCAGCAACTCCCGCCCCGGCAGCGGGCTGCGGTGATCCTGCGCGATGTCGCCGGCTGGTCGGCACAGGAGACCGCCGACCTGCTCGGTGCGAGCGTCGCCTCGGCCAACAGCGCGGTACAGCGCGGCCGTTCGGCCCTGCGGGAGGCGCTTCCCGGACGCCGGGAGGACTGGTCGGCCCCGGCGACCGCACCCAGCGCCACGGACCTGGCCCTGCTCCAGCGC
The DNA here is from genome assembly GCF_040651615.1 of Streptomyces sp. NPDC048417. NCBI lineage: Bacteria > Bacillati > Actinomycetota > Actinomycetes > Kitasatosporales > Streptomycetaceae > Streptomyces > Streptomyces sp. NPDC048417. The sequence goes on from NZ_JBEZKI010000042.1 coordinate 82,653, forward strand.
TACGTGGAGGCCGCCGCCCGTGCCGACATCGACGCCATGGTCGACCTCGTACGCGAGGACGCGGTGCTCACCATGCCCCCGAACGCGTTCTGGTTCACCTCCCGCGACGCGCTCTTCGGCTTCGTCCGTCCCCACCTCGACCCGGCGTCCCCGATGTTCGCCGGCCACTGGCGTCACCTGCCCGTACGCGCCAACGGCCAGCCCGCCGTGGCCGGTTACCTGCAACGGCCCGGGACCAGCGTCTTCCGCGCCCAGCTCATCGACGTACTGCGGATCGAGGACGGCCGGATCGCCGAGATCACCACCTTCGAGCCCCATCTGTTCCCGGCCTTCGGACTGCCGATGACCTTCTGAATCGATCCCCATCGATGCGAATTGATGCGGATCCATGGGGATCGATGACACCGATGACACCGATGAGTTCGCGGCTGCCGTGCGTCCTATGAGCGACGGACATTCACGAAGCCGAACGGAGCTCACCAGTCATGTTGCTGAAGGACAAGGTCGCCGTCGTGTACGGCGGAGCCGGTGCTCTCGGGGCCGGGGTGGCACGGGAGTACGCGCGGGCCGGGGCGCGGGTGTTCCTGGCCGGGCGTACGGAGGCCACGCTGCGGGAGGTCGCGGCCGGGACCGGCGCCGAGTTCGACGTGGTCGACGCCGAGGACGAGGCCGCCGTCGAGGCGCACGCGTCCGCCGTGGTCGAGCGGGCGGGCCGGATCGACGTCTCGCTCAACCTCGTACCGCGCGGAGACCTCCAGGGCGTCCCGCTGACCGAGATGTCGGTCGAGGACTACACCCGGCCGGTGGCGCGGGGGATCGCCTGCCAGTTCCTCACCGCCCGCGCGGCCGCCCGCCGGATGGCCGCGCAGGGTTCGGGCGTGATCCTCGCCCTGAACAGCGGTTCCCACAACGGCACCCCGATGCTCGGCGGCACCGGCGCGGCCGACGGCGCGATCGACGCGCTGATCCGGCAGCTCGCCCAGGAGGTCGGCCCGTCCGGCGTGCGGGTCTGCGGGATCTGGACCGCCGGGGTCACCGACACCCTCACCCCGGAGAAGCTGAGCGCGGCAGGCGCCCCGGCGATGGACGAGGCGGCGGTAGACGGTATCCGCGCCCATCTGGACTCGCTGCGGATGACGAGGCGTTCCCCGCGGATCGCGGACATCGCGGCGCTGGCGACGTTCCTCGCCTCGGACGCCGGGGTCGCGCTCACGGGCACCTGGGTCAACGCGACGGCCGGGATGTTCCCCAGCTGACGCCGGCGTAGGCGTGGACGTGGTCGCCACGCCGTGTTCGGGGTGGTCCCGTCGGCCTGGTGGGCGACGTCGTGGACCGGACCGGTGCCCTGGCGTCGTGTGTGACGCCATTCAGCCTGCGGCGGGGGTGGTCGCGACGCTGACCATGGTCGGCCGCGGCACCGGCGTCGTCGCGGTGCGGGTGAGTTCAAGGAGTTCCGCGATCCGGCGGTCACGGGATTCCGCCGGCCATGCGAGCAGCAGGTCGGTCGGCGGCAGGCCGGTGACCGGAACTCCCACGACAGCGGAGCCGAGACGATCGGTGGCGCTGTGGCCGACCACGACGACGAGCCGTCCGAGTGCCACGCGGTCGACGATTTCGTCCAGGCCGGTCACCGGGCACTCGGACAGGTAGGCGGGGTCGCTGCGCAAGCGGGACAGGGAGACCTCGCTTCGCGCCGCGAGGGGATGGTGCGCGGGCAGGAGGGCCACCGGGTGCTCCTGGGCGATGTCGCTGCTCTCGAGGTCGCGGAGGTCCTCGGTCCCGCAGAGCAGGGCGACGTCGGCCTGCCCGTTCCGTACGGCCGTGGCCTGGTCGCGGGTGAAGATCAGCTGCATCGTGTCGTGGCCGTGGCGTGCCTGGTAGCGGCGGTGGATGTCGCGCAGCAACCCGGAGCCCATGCCCGGGGCCACGGCGATGCGCAAGGTGCCGCGGGCGGCATGGAGCGTCTGCTGGACAGCGCGGTCGATCGCTTGCAACGCCTTGCGGGCCCCGGCGAGGAAGACCTCGCCCGCCGACGTGAGATCGACGCGTCGGCTGGTCCGCTCGAAAAGTCTGACACCTAGGCGTCGCTCCAGTTGAGCGATGGCGCGGGAGAGCGGCGGGGGCGCGATGCCGAGCCGTTCGGCGGCGCGGCCGAAGTGCAGCTCCTCGGCGACGGCGATGAAGTATTCGAGCTGTCGTACCTCGACCCGATCCATACCTTCAGGGTAATGATCCGTGCCGAAGTCTGCATCGCTCTCCCCGCCGTCAGGGCAGCACGCTGGACCTGTTCCGGACCGACTGTTCCGGACCGACCGTTCCGGACCGACCGTTCCGGACCGACCGTTCCGGACCGACGAGAAGTCGAAGGAGAGAATGATGGACGACGAGCGCGCGGTGGCCCAGGTGCTGGCCCGGTACGTGCGAGCGGTCGACCACCGCGACGGCGCGGCGATGTCCGCGCTGTTCGTGGCGGACGCCGTGGCCGAGAGCTACTACAACAACGGCGGTAAGCGGGAGAAGCTCGCCGAGCTCACCGGGGCCGAGGCCATCGGCAAGGCCGTCGCCGGGCTGATGGCCCCGCACCCGCCGCGCGGGTGGAGCCACCACACGACCCACGACCACATCATCGAGGTCGACGGCGACGAGGCGACGCTCGACGCCCAGTTCGTCGTCTTCACCATCCAGGGGCACGAGCGCCCGGCCGAGGGCTGGCCCGCGGGGGCGTCCGGCGCACAGGGCACGATCACCCCGATCGAGTCGGGCTACTACCAGCCGCGACTGCGCCGGGTCGGCGGAGCCTGGCGCATCTTCCACCACACGATCCTCCTGGACCAGCCCCTGGTCCTGCCAGGAGGGTGAGGTCCAGGCGATCATCCACCCGCGGTACGGCGGCACCGGGGCACGGAACTCGACCGGGCCGGGAAGCAGCGGCTCCGCCGCTCCCTCGCCCCTCGCCCCTCAGCCTGCCAGCCCCAGCGCCTCCGCCAGCGCCCGGTACCCCGGCGACGGGTCGGTGTCCGCGGGGTGCAGCAGCTGGAGCGCCACGTGGTCGGCGCCCGCCTCCTGGTGGGCGCGGACGCCCTCCGCCACCCGGGCCGCGTCGCCGTGCAGGATCAGCGCGTCGAAGAGTCGGTCGCTGCCGCCGTCCGCGAAGTCGGTGTCGTCGAAGCCCAGGCGGCGGAGGTTGGCCAGGTAGTTGGACAGGTCGAGGTAGAAGCCGAGGGTTCCGTCGCCGACGGCTCGGGCCCGGGTGCGGTCCGTCTCCAGGACCACCTTCTGCTCGGGGGCCAGGATCGGTCCGGTCCCGAGGATCTCGCGTGCCTGGCGGGTGTGGTCCGGGGTGACGAGGTAGGGGTGGGCGGCCGCCGTGCGGTCGGCGGCCAGGCGCAGTACCCGGGGGCCGAGGGCCGCCAGGGCGCGGCGCGCCACCGGGACGCCGGCCTCGTCGAGGACGTCCAGGTAGTCGTTCAGGGCCTGGTACGGCCGTACGAACTCCTTGGTCGCCTCCGGGTGACCCGCGCCGATGCCCAGCAGGAAGCGGTCCGCGTGGCGCTCGGCGATACGGCGGTACGAACGGGCCACCCGGTCGGCCGGGTTGGACCAGATGTTCACGATGCCGGTGGCGACGACCAGCGTCTCGGTGGCGTCGAGCAGCCGCTCGGCCTCGGCCAGGTCCGGGTCGGTCACGTTGCCCAGCCACAGCGTGCCGTAGCCCAGGCGTTCCAGCTCGACGGCGAGGCCGGGCCCGGTGTCCTCGTGGCGCCACACGCCGATGGCACCGAGCTGGATCTTGGCCGCCTCGTCTGCCTTGCCTGTCTTGTCTGCCTCGTCTGTCTTGTCCACGATCTCGTTCATACCAGCCACAACCGGCGGGCACCGACCGCCATTCCGATCGCCATCGAAATAACCGCCACCAGGACCCTCGAGGATCCCCTCCCTGAACACCTTTGGCGATCAGTCCCTGAACACCCTCGCATCGCCGTCAACCGCGTGGTGCGGCGCGACATCGCCTACGGCAACGGGCACACCACGGGTTCACCTGCGACAGCGGCCCCTTCGGCAGCGCCGACAGCTCGCGACGGAACGGGCGTCCACAGGGTGTGGACGCCCTCGACAACATGCTCGGGTGGTACGGGAGTCCGGTGAACTCCGGGGTGGCCGGGGCCCTACCGCCCCAGACCGGCGAAGCGGGCGAAGGTGTGGCTGAACTGCCAGGTGTCCTGGGCGGTCCCGGAGCAGGAGTTCGAGCCGCCGGTGCCGACGCAGCCGCCGTTGTCGCGCTGGAGGGCCCAGAAGGAGAGGGTGTCGATGCCCCGGGCGGCGGCCCAGCGCTCGACCTCCACGGCGTTCTGGGTGGTGAAGGTCTCCGCGGGGCCGTAGTCGTCGATGCCGGGCATCTCGGTGACGCCGACCATGCCCCACAGCTCCCTGGAGTTCTTGTGCGGGTAGAGGGCGGCGAGTTGGGCGTGCAGGCCGTCGGCCGCGGTCCTGGTGTCGGCGGCCATGTCGTGGGTGGCGCCGTCGTAGTAGTCGAAGGTCATGATGTTGACGACGTCCACGCGCGCGTGGTGGGCGACGGCGTTCTGGAGAACGGCCAGGCCGGTGGCCGCCAGGCCCTTGGTGGTGGTCGGCAGGGTGTAGGAGAACTGGAGCGGGTGGCCGGTCCGGTCGGCCCAGCGCTCCGCCTTGGCGATCGCCTGGTTACGGCGGTCGACTCCGGCGGTGTCGGCGAGGGAGTCGGCCTCGATGTCGAGGTCGATGCGGGAGATGCCGTACGTCGTGACGAGCTTCTCGTACACCCCGGCGATGGCGTCCACGTCGGTGCAGCTGTCGGCGAGTTCGGTGCCGGTGGTGTCGGCGCTGTAGCCGCCGAAGGAGGGGATGGCGTTGCCGCCGCGGGCCTGGAGGGTGGCGATGTCGGCGCCGAAGGACGACGGGGAGATCGGCTGGGTGGTGTCGCCGTTCCAGTCGGCGGTGCAGGAGCCCGCCGCGGGCGTCTGGAGGAAGGCCAGGGTGAGGTACTTGTTGCCGGACTCGGCGGCGAGCGCGGCGGGGCTCTGGCCGGTCCAGGCCTCGAAGTAGGGCGCCGCGACCCGTGCGGGCATGGGCTTCGCGGCGTGGTGCGAGGAGGCGTGCGCGGCGCCTGATCCGAGGGCAACGAGGGCGGTGGACAGGGCGATTGCGCTCAGGGCGGCCCGCAGGGCACGAGTGCGTCTCATGGGCGCCCATATTTGGACTAGACCAATTAACTGTCAAGGTCCCTAACAATCACCGGCCCGACGCCCCGTGACCCGATGGGCGGAGAAGGCCAGTTGACGACCGGTGGCCGGATTTCTTCCATGCGGAGATTTGAACTGAACATAAGAGAGTCATTAATGTCTGGGGCTCGTACTACTAGTTGAACCACCGCTCGATCCTTACTTGATCCGTCGCTCGACTCCTCGCTCGGAAGGAGATCGCCCCCGTGGCGTTCCACCGTCGTCCCAAGCAGCCGAGCCGTGCTCGGGTCACCGTGCTCACCACCGCCGCCGCTGCCGCCGTGGTCCTCTCCTCACAGGCTGCCGACGCCGCGCCCGGCGCGAAGCCGAGCAAGGGCGAGGTCAAGTCCAGGGTCGACAAGCTGTACGAGGAGGCCGAGCAGGCCACCGAGAAGTTCAACGGGGCCAAGGAGAAGCAGGAGAAGCTCCAGAAGCAGATCTCCGCGCTGCAGGACTCGGTCGCGCGCGGCCAGGACGAACTGAACGAACTGCGGGACGGCATCGGCTCCATGGCCACCGCCCAGTACCGCAGCGGCGGCCTCGACCCGTCCCTCCAGCTGTTCCTCTCCGCCGACCCGGACGACTACCTGGACAAGGCCTCCACCCTGGACCAGCTGAGCGGCCAGCAGGTCGAGACGCTGAAGAAGATCCAGGCCAAACAGCGCGAACTGGCGCAGGAGCGGGCGGAGGCCACCGGCACGCTCAAGGACCTGGCCGCCACCCGCACCGAACTCGGTGCGAAGAAGAAGGAAGTCCAGGCCAAGCTGGCCGAGGCGCAGAAGCTGCTCAACAGCCTCACCGCCGCCGAGAAGGCCGCGCTCGCCGCCGAACAGGACCGCGCCAGCCGCTCCTCCAGCGAGCGGGTGGACCTCGGCAACGACACCTCCGCCACCGGCCGGGCCGCGGCCGCCTTCGCCGCCGCCAAGACCAAGCTCGGCACGCCCTACGTCTACGGCGCCACCGGCCCGTCCTCCTTCGACTGCTCGGGCCTGACCTCCTGGGCCTACGCGCAGGCCGGGGTCTCCATCCCGCGCACGTCCGAGTCGCAGACGGGGATCGGCACCAGGATCTACTCGACGTCCGACCTCCAGGTCGGCGACCTGGTCTTCTTCTTCAACGACCTGCACCACGTGGGCCTGTACGCGGGCAACGGGCAGATCCTGCACGCCCCGCGCACCGGCACGGTGGTCCGCTACGAGTCGATGAGCACCATCGGCGGCCCGTTCATGTTCGGCGTCCGCGTCTGACCTGCCGCGAAAACCTCAGCGGGATCTGGCCCGGGCGTCCTCCAGGTAGTGCAGGACCGCCGCGACCCGGCGGTCCACCCGGTCGGCCGGGGACAGGTCGAGCTTGGCGAAGATGGACCGGATGTGCTTGTGGACGGCGCCGTCGGTGACGACCAGGCGTTCGGCGATCGCGGAGTTGCCGAGGCCCTCGGCCATCAGGGCGAGTACGTCGCGTTCGCGCGGGCTCAGCCGTTCCAGGCGGGTGTCCTGGCGGGAGCGGGTGAAGAGCTGGGCGACGACCTCGGGGTCGATCGCGGTGCCGCCGTCCGCCACCCGGTGCAGGGCGTCGAGGAACTCCTCGACCCGGCCCACCCGTTCCTTGAGCAGATAGCCGAGGCCGCCGACCCCGCCGGTGAGCAGCTGGGTGGCGAAGCTCTGCTCGACGTACGCAGACAGGACGAGCACGGCGAGGCCGGGGTGGCGGCGTCGGGCCTCCACGGCCGCGCGGATCCCTTCGTCGGTGTGGGTGGGCGGCATCCGGACGTCCAGGATGGCCACGTCGGGCCGGTGCGCGTCGATGGCGTCCAGCGCCTCGTCCGGCGTCCCGGCGGTGGCGGCCACCTCGACGCCCTCGGCGCGCAGCAGCAGGGCGAGGCCCTCCCGCAACAGCGGGTCGTCCTCGGCCATCACGATCCGCAAGGCCGGCTCAAGTTCCACAGGGCAGTTCCGCTTCCAGGGTGGTCGGGCCGCCTGCCGGGCTGGTCAGACGGAGGGTGCCGTCGTGCGCCGCGACCCGGCGGCGGATGCCGGTCAGCCCGGAGCCACCGGCCGAGTCGGCGCCGCCCCGGCCGTCGTCGGTGACGGTCAGGGTGAGCCGGCCGCCGCGGGCACGGACGGCGACCGTGGCCCGGTCGGCGCTGTGCTTGGCGACGTTGGTGAGGGCTTCGGCGACGACGAAGTAGGCGGTGGCCTCCACGGAGGCGGCACAGCGTTCGGGGGCGTCGACGTCGATCCGGCACGGCACCGGTGACTCGGCGGCCAGGCCGGACAGGGCGCCCGCAAGTCCTCGGTCGTCCAGAACCGGCGGCAGAATGCTGCGCGAGACCGTGCGCAGTTCGGCCAGCGCCTGTTCGGCGGCGGACTGGGCGCGCTCCAGGATCTCGTCGGCGCGGGACGGGTCGCGGGCCACCTGGCGGCGGGCGGCGCCGAGCAGCACGGTGACCGAGACCAGCCGGTTCTGGGTGCCGTCGTGCAACGCCCGCTCGATCCGGCGCAGTTCGGTGGCGTGCGCGTCGAGGGCGGCGGCGCGGGTGGCGGTGAGTTCGGCGACCCGCAGGGAGAGGTCCTGGTCCGGTCCTGCGGCCAGCAGACGCCGCCCCGGGTCCGCCTGGAGCCGGGTCATGCCGGGGGTCAGCCCCAGGATGACGGCGATCGACCCGACCCCGAACGCGCCGACGGCGACGGCGTCCGCCCAGGAGTGCGCGACGCCGTAGCCGAAGGAGGTGGCGGTCGTGTGCTGGGGCATGAACCGCCAGTACAGCGGAAAGAGCGTGTCCCGTACGGCGGAGAGCGGCAGCAGGAAGCCGAGCAGCCCCAGCAGCAGGCCGAGCGTGCCGTGCCGCAGCAGCCAGCGCAGTTCGCGCCGGGTGGTGGGGTCGGTGAGCGCGAGCCGCGGCCGGGTGGGCGGCGGCCCGGGGGCGACGACCTCGGGCCCGCGGCGACCGAGCCGCGCCCGCTCCCGGCCGGCCAGGGCGTGCAGCGCGCGCAGCGCGAGCGGGGCCAGGAGCATGCCCACGCCCAGCGGTGCGGTCACGGCCGTCACCGCGAACAGGAGCAGCAGGCCGAACGCCGGGGCGGCCGTACCGAGCCCGCTGACGAGTTCGGCGATCGCACCGCCCGCCGCGCGCAGCGTCCGTCCGGCGAGGGCCCCGACACCCTCGGCCCGCACCTTGGTGACAGCCATTCGCGCCCCTCCCTCCGTCGTCAGGAACCTTAGGGCGTACGGCAGTTGGCCGGGGTGGTCCGGCCCGAAAGGTACAGCCTGCTGTACCTCGAACCGGGCGGTCCACGGGATCGGCCGAGGGCGGTCACGGTCCGTAGCGTCGATGCCCGTAACGCAGGACGTCAGCCCCCAGCCGGAGGTTCCCGTGGCCAGCACCGATCCCTGTCGCCTCACCAGCCCGCCCCCCGTCGACCAGCCGGGCGGCGGCGCGGACCTCGTCCGCGTGCTGCTGTGGTCCCTGCTGGTCCTCAGCGCGGGCGCCAACATGGCCACCTCGTACGGCGGTGTGCCCGTCTGGTCGCACCTGGCCTGCGGTGTGGTGACCCTGCTCAGCGCGGGCATCCTGGTGGCGCGGCGGCTGCGGGGGCGTCGATGAACACGGCCACCGTGAAGACCGCCCGCCGGGCCCCCGCCATCGCGCTGACGGGCGTGGGCAAGACGTACCCGGGCGGGGTGCGGGCCCTGGACGAGGTGTCGCTCACCGTGGAGCACGGCACTTTCCTGGCGGTGATGGGCCCCTCCGGGTCCGGCAAGAGCACGCTGATGCACTGCGCGGCCGGACTGGACTCGCCGACCTCGGGCAGCGTCCGTATCGACGGCCGGGAGATCGCCGGGCTGAACGAGACCAAGCGCACCGAACTGCGCCGGGAGCGCGTCGGTTTCGTCTTCCAGGCCTACAACCTGATCCCGTCCCTCTCCGTCGAGGACAACATCACGCTGCCGCTGCGGCTGGCCGGCCGCCGACCCGACCGGGACTGGATCCGTACCCTGACCGAACGGGTCGGGCTCGCCGACCGGCTCCACCACCGCCCCGCCGAGCTCTCCGGCGGCCAGCAGCAACGGGCCGCCCTGGTACGGGCGTTGGCCGCGCGCCCGGCGGTGGTGTTCGCCGACGAGCCGACCGGCGCGCTCGACCTGCGCAGCGCCCACCAGGTGCTCGACCTGCTCCGGACGCTCGTCGACGACCTCGGCCAGACCGTCGTCATGGTCACCCACGACCCGGCCGCCGCGGCCCGCGCGCACACGGCGCTGGTGATGGCCGACGGCCGGGTGGTCGAGGCCATGGACCGTCCGGCGGCCTCCCAACTGGCGATCCGGCTGGCCGCGTTGGGCGAGAGGTGAGCGCCGTGCTGCACTTCGCCCTGCGGATGGCCGCCCACCGGTTCGCCTCGCTGCTCGCCGTGGCCTGCGCGGTCCTGGGTGGCGCGGCCCTGATCACCGCCACGGGTGTGCTGGCGGAGTCCGGCCTGCGCTCCCAGCTGCCGCCCGGCCGGCTCGGCGGCGCGGACGTCGTGGTCGCCGCCGACCAGGAGTACCACGTCCCCGGCGACCTCCCGATCGCCCTGCCGGAACGCGCCACGGTCCCGGCCGCCCTCACCGACCGGCTGGCGAAGCTGCCCGGCGTCACGGCCGCGGTCGGCGACCTCGGCTTCCCGGCCGCCGTGACGGACCCGCGCGGCCAGCTCGTCCCGGTCGCCGGCGAGGACCCGGCGACGGCGGGCCACGGCTGGTCCTCGACGAAGCTGCTCGCCGGCCCGCGCATCGAGGGCCACGCCCCGGCGGCCCCCGCCGAGGTGGCGGTGGCGGCCTCCACCGGCCTGGCCGTCGGCGACGAGGTCCGCGTCACCGCCGGCGGCGCCCCCGCGACCGCCTACCGTGTCTCGGCCCTGGTCCACGCGCCGGACGCGGGCCTCTACTTCACGGACGGCAGGGCGGCGCAACTGGGCGGCCCCGCCCGGCGGGGCACCGTCGGCCTCGTCGGCCTCCGCACCCGCCCCGGGACCGCGGAGCAGGTCGCCTCGGCGGCGCGCGAAGCCGTCTCCGGCACCGGTCTGAAGGTCCTCACCGGAGCCGCCCGCGGGACGGCCGCGGCCCCCGGCGTCGGCTCCGCCCGCTCCCTGCTGATCCTGCTGTCCGGCTCCCTCGGCGGAATCGTCCTGCTGATCACCGGGTTCGTCACCGCGGGCGCGCTGGGCGTGGCGATCGCCGGCCAGCGCCGGGACCTGGCGCTGATGCGGGCCGTCGGGGCGACGCCGCGGCAGATCCGCCGGCTGGCCGCCGCCCAGTCGACGACGGTGACGGCCGTGGCCCTGGTCCCCGGCATCGCCCTCGGCTATGTCCTCGCCGCCCGCTTCCGCACGCTCCTCGTCCACCGGGACGTGCTGCCGCCCGAACTGCCCCTCACGTTCAGTCCGTTCCCGGCCCTGGTGACGGTCGTCCTCCTCGTCGCGGTCGTCCGGGTCGCCGCCCGCTGCGCGGCCTGGCGGACCTCGAGGATGCCGGCCACCGAGGCGGTCGCCGAGTCCCGCAGCGAACCCCGCACCCCGTCCAGGTCCCGTACGGTCACGGGCCTGTCGCTGCTGGCCGCCTCCTGCGCCCTGTCCGTCACCCCACTGCTGCAACGCACCCTGATCGGTGCCTCCGCCACCTCCATCGCGGGCATCGTCGCTGCGATCGGCCTGGCGCTGGCGGGCCCCGCGCTGGTCCGGACGGCGGGCGAGGCGGTCGTACGACGGCTGCGCCCCGGGGTGTCCGCACCCACCTGGCTGGCCCTGTCCAACGTCCGGGCGTACGCGCAGCGGGTCACCGGGGTGGTCAGCCCGCTCGCCATGGCGGTCGTGTTCGTGCTGACGTACACGCTCGCGCAGACCACGGTGCTGGCCGCGACCTCGGACGACACCCGTACCGGGACGCTGGGCCAGTACCGCCTCGGCGCCCCCGCGCTGGGCGGGCTGCCGGCCGACACGCTCGCCGCCGTACGACGGCTCCCGGGCGTGCGGGCCGCGGCGCCCGTCGGCACGACCACCGTGGTCTGGCCGTTCCGTCAGTTCGGCGATCCCCAGACCGAGTCCGCCTCCGCGCTGATCCTGACCCCGGCCGCGAAGGACGTCCTCGACCTGGGAGTGACGCGGGGCGGCCTGACCGGTCTGACCGGCGCGACGGTGGCCGTCAGCAGTGAGGTGGCGGGCCCGCGCGACGCCGAACCGGGGGCCCGTATCAAGCTGTTCCTCGGCGACGGCGCGCCCGTCGAGGCGACGGTGGTGGCCGTGTACGACCGCGGGCTCGGCTTCGGCCCCATCGTCCTCTCCCACGACCTGGCCACCGGGCACACCACGAGCGGCCTCGACCAGAGCGCGCTGGTCCGCACGGACGGCTCCGCCGGGGCCGACCGCGCGCTGACCGCCCTGGCCGCCACGCGTCCCGGCCTCGCTCTGTCGGACACGGCCCCGCGGGCAGGTGCGGACATGCCGCCCGAGATGTGGGTGAACCTGGCGGTCATCGTCGTCCTGCTCGGCTATCTGCTGCTCAGCATCGCCAACCGGCTGGTCGCGGCGACCGCCCAGCGGCGCACGGAGATCGCCGCGCTGCGGCTGGTCGGTACGACGCCGCGGCAGATCCTCGCGATGATGCGCCGGGAGGCCGGCGTGATCGCGCTGGCGGCGCTGGCGGCAGGCCTCGCCCTGTCCGCGCTGCCGCTGGCGCTGCTGGGCCAGGGCTTCCTGCACCGCCCGTGGCCGGCGGGCCCGGTGTGGCTGCTCCCGGCGGCGGCGGTGACGGTGATCGTCACGTCGTACGTCACGATCGAACTGCCGACGCGACGCGCCCTGCGGGTGCCTCCGGCGGAGGCCGTGCGGGTGGGTGCCTGACAGGGTCGAGTTGCAGCGCCCCGTCTTTTGGTTTTTACGGCCTGACCCGCGATTGATCGCAGGATGCCGCGCGCGCTGAAAACTGCGGGCTAGGCTCTTGGCGAGCCATCGCTACTGAACAGGGGGTCC
>NZ_JBEZKI010000043.1:0-94158 GCF_040651615.1 Streptomyces sp. NPDC048417
GGGAAGAACTCGTACCAGGAGCCGTACAGAGCCCGCTCCCGCTCGACGAGCAGCGGCAACGGCTCGGAGCAGGTGACCAACTCCCTGAGCGGATACCGGCGGAGGATCTCGTCCACCTCGGTAGCCAGCGCGTTCGCCAGCCGGGTGTGCAGGGGCAGGGTTTCGTCGCCCAGGGCGCGGGCCGCCGCCGCCACCCGCTCGCGCTCCGGTCCCGCGGGCATCCGGGCGGCCGCGCGCGCGTACAGCTCGGCGCCCTCCTCCAGGACCAGACCGGTGTCGATGCCCGCCGGGATCTTGACCCGCGCGTGCCGCCGCCAGGTGGCGAGCGGGGCGCTCCAGGCCTCCACGTGATACGTCCAGCGGCCGGTCGCGTCCGGGGTGACCTCGGCGCCCCAGCGGTCGGTACCGGGGACCAGCTCCCGCATCGGCGTCCAGGGACCGGGCCGGCCCTCGGGGTCGCACAGCACCACATTGGCGCCGACGGCGTCATGACCCTCGCGGAAGACGGTCGCGGTGACCTGGAAGGTCTCGCCGGGGACCGCCTTCGCCGGACGCCCGCCGCCGTCCACGGCCGGTTGCACGTCACGTACCGGAACACGGCCGATGGCCTCTGTCGCCTTCATGGGTCTCACCTCCGCCGTGCGCGGAGCCGGGCCCCGGGTCCGGCTCCGCAAGTCCGTAGTGCGCGGGAGGACGAGGCGTCCTCCCGCGGGGTCCCCCTGCGGATCACTGCCGCGCGGAGCTCCGGTCCGAGGGCGGACCCCGTCGGACCTTCCCGCTCAGCTGGGCCCGCCCGCCCTGTTCCCGCAGATAGGTGACGAGGCTGGTGCGCAGATAGCGCTCGGCCGCGTCCACCGCCTCCCGGGCGCAGCGCTTGCCCATCAGCACACACAGCGTGTAGCCCGAGTCCTCGAAGGTGGACCGCACCTCGCGGTCCTGCGGCGAGGCGAGCATGACGCGCTCCCAAGCCCGGTAGCGCCGCAGCTGCCGGGCCACCTCGGCCTTCGCGGGTAGCAGCATGGCCGTGTCTTTCCTTCCGACGCTCTCGAATGGGCACGTGTCCCCGACGATCGGGGAGCGTCCGGGCACGGAAGGGCACGGAGCCGTTACGGCGAATCGAGGCTTTCACTCATGGTGCACGGACGACGACGGAGCGTCTTGTTGGATCTTCAACGACCTCATGCGTCTCTCAGGTTGCACGAATGGCGTAGCGCCCGCACTGTGGGAAGTGACTCAGAAGCGATGAGTGCTCACGCTGCGCGTCCGGAACGGATTTCCGGACGGGTGAGGGGAGCGGGAGCCGCGCCGGGTGAGGAGCCAGCGACAATGAAGACCGCAGTGCCCTGCTACTACCACCTCGACGTGGAGGTCAGCCCGGAACGGGTGGGACAGGTCAGCCGCATCCTGGCCGCCCATCTCCGCTACTGGGACCTCGACAACCTCGTGGACCCCGTCTGCCGCGGTGTCGAACTGCTGCTGACCGCCATCGACCAGCACGCGACGGACAAGCACACGTCCATCGAGATGTGGTGGAACGGGCAGCACCTCATCACCGCCATCGGTGACGACGACCGCGACCTGCGTCCCGACCAGGACCTGCGGTCCTGCCTGGCGCACCTCGCCGCCACCAGCGACGGCTGGGGGTGCTGTGCCCCGGAGACCGGCAGCAAGATCATCTGGTTCTCGCAGCGTGCCCGGTCCGGTGAGCGCGTCCCGCTGGTCAAGACCGCGCCGGCGCCCAGCCTGCGCCGGACGCTCCGGGTGCCCCGCGCCGTCCCCGTCGCCCAGTTGGCCGCATCGGCCGAGGGCGTTCTGGAGGGCGCCCGGTGACGGCTCGGAAGTCCCGGAAAGGGGTGCCCGTGTGGAGCGGGCACCCCTACCCTTTGGGTGCCTCCTTCGACGGACAGGGCACCAACTTCGCCCTGTTCAGCGAGGTCGCCGAGCGGGTCGAGCTGGTCCTGGTGAACGACGCCGGCACCCGGCGGCCGGTGCCGATGACCGAGGTCGACGGCTTCGTCTGGCACGCCTATCTGCCCGGCGTCGGGCCGGGGCAGCGCTACGGCTACCGGGTGACCGGCCCCTGGGATCCGGAGGTCGGCCACCGGTGCAATCCGGCGAAGCTGCTCCTGGACCCGTACGCCCGGGCGGTCGACGGCCAGATCGACAACCACGCCTCGTTGTACGAGCGCACGCCCGGCGGACCGTCCCCGGCGGACAGCGCCGGGCACTCCATGCTCGGTGTGGTCACCGACCCCCACTTCGACTGGGGCGACGACCGTCCGCCCCGGCGGGCCTACTCCGACTCGGTGATCTACGAGGCCCACGTCCGTGGCCTCACCCGCACCCATCCGGAGGTACCCGAACGGCTCAAGGGCAGTTACGCCGGTCTCGCGCACCCCGCGGTCATCGAGCACCTGACCTCGCTCGGCGTCACGGCGGTCGAGCTGATGCCGGTCCACCAGTTCGTGCAGGACGGGGTGTTGCAGGACCGGGGGCTGTCCAACTACTGGGGCTACAACACCATCGGCTTCTTCGCACCGCACCACGCCTACGCCGCCTTCGGCAGCCGCGGCCAGCAGGTCAACGAGTTCAAGGCGATGGTCAGGGCGCTGCACGCGGCCGGCCTCGAAGTGATCCTCGACGTGGTCTACAACCACACCGCCGAGGGCAACGAGATGGGCCCCACGCTGTCCTTCCGGGGCATCGACAACGCCTCCTACTACCGGCTGGTCGACGGCGACTGGGCGCACTACTACGACACCACCGGCACCGGTAACAGCCTGCTGATGCGTCACCCCTACGTCCTCCAGCTGATCATGGACTCGCTGCGGTACTGGGTGACCGAGATGCACGTCGACGGCTTCCGCTTCGACCTCGCGGCCACCCTGGCGCGGCAGTTCCACGAGGTGGACCGCCTTTCGGCGTTCTTCGACCTGATCCAGCAGGACCCGGTGATCAGCCGGGTGAAGCTGATCGCCGAGCCCTGGGACGTGGGGGAGGGCGGATACCAGGTCGGCAACTTCCCGCCGCTGTGGTCGGAGTGGAACGGCAAGTACCGGGACGCCGTACGGGACTTCTGGCGGGCCGAGCCGGGTTCGCTCGGCGAGTTCGCCTCCCGGCTCACCGGCTCCTCCGACCTGTACCAGCAACGGGGACGGCGGCCGCGCGCGAGCGTCAACTTCGTCACCGCGCACGACGGTTTCACCCTGCGCGACCTGGTGTCGTACAACGACAAGCACAACCAGGCCAACGGCGAGGGCAACCGGGACGGCGAGAGCCACAACCGGTCCTGGAACTGCGGCGCCGAGGGCGACACCTTGGACCCGGCCGTCCTCGAACTCCGGGCCCGCCAGCAGCGCAACTTCCTTGCCACCCTGCTGCTGTCCCAGGGCATCCCGATGCTCAGCCACGGCGACGAACTCGGCCGCACCCAGCGCGGCAACAACAACGCCTACTGCCAGGACAACGAGGTCTCCTGGACCGACTGGGAACTCACCGAGGAACAGCGGACGCTCAGCGACTTCACCCGGTACGTCATCGGACTGCGCGCCGCCCACCCCGTGCTGCGCCGGCGCCGCTTCTTCCGCGGCGAGACCGCCATGCACCCCGGACAGCCGCTGCCCGACCTGGTCTGGCTGCTGCCCGACGCCCGCGAGATGACCGACCGGGACTGGCAGCGCCCCGACGCGCACTCGGTCGGTGTCTTCCTCAACGGCGACGCCATCGCCGAACGCGACCCCTACGGCCGGCGCCTGGTCGACGACTCGTTCCTGCTGCTCCTCAACAGCTTCTGGGAACCGGTCGACTTCCGGCTGCCCGACGAGTCCTTCGGCGAGCGCTGGACGGCCCTCATCGACACCGCCGAGCCCGACGGCATCCCCGACGAACGCGAACGCAAGGCGGGCACCAGGCTGCGCGCCGAAGCCCGCAGCCTGGTCCTGCTGTCCCGGCCTTCCCGCGGCAAGGACTGAGAAACCGGAGGAACCGGAGGGGCCAGAGGGGCCGGAGGAATCAGGGGAGCAGGGGGCGTGCGGTCACGGTGAACTGTGCCCCGTCCGGGTCGCGCAGGATGGCCTCGGTGTCCTTCTCCTGGAGGACACTGCCGCCGTGCTTCTCGGCCGCCCGTGCGCACTCGCCGACGTCGTTGACCGCGAAGTGGATCTGCCAGTGCGGCCGTACCGAGGGATCGGGGGCCGCCTCCACCGCCCCGGAGTCGATCCGGGCCACGACATCGCCCCGGCTGCGCAGCACCACCTCGCCGCCCTCGTACTCCACCTCGCAGCAGCCCGGTTTGTCGGAGGCCCAGCCGAGGACCTCGCCGTAGAAGATCGCCGAGTCGAAGGCGTTTCGGGTGTGCAGGCGGATGAAGGTGGGTGCGGCCTGCCGCCAGGTCTCCCAGTTGGAGACCAGGTCGCCCTCCCAGATGCCGAAGATCGCCCCGTCCCGGTCGGCGAGCAGCGCGGCGCGGCCGGGCGGGAAGGACAGCGGCCCCACCGCCGGGGTGCCGCCGCGCTCGCGGGCCCGGGCGACCGCCTCGTCCGCGTTCTGGACGGCGAAGTAAGGCGTCCAGGCCACCGCCATCTGCCACATCGCGGCGACCGCGGCGATGCCCGCGACCGGCACCCCGTCCGCCAGGGCGATCCGGAAGTGGTCGCCGAGCCGGACACTGCGCCATCGCCACCCCAGCACGGCGCTGTAGAAGCCCTCCGTCGCCTGTACGTCGCGGCTGGTCAGGCTCACCCAGCACGGGGCGCCGAAGACCGAGTGTGTGGAGATGACCTCTCGCTGCTTCTTCACGGGGCCGGGGGCAGGCGTGTCGTTGTTCATGGCACTCGCGTCCTGGGGTCGGGGCCGGCGGGGGAACCGGCCTGACACCAGTCTCCAACCGGAAACGGCCGGGGTGCCTGCCGAGTACCCCGGTGGCACTCCGCCAGACGAGTGACGACGATGGGGGAGTGAGCGAGAGCGAGGCGGATTCGGTCCTCCACCTCCAGGAGGAGATCGAACAGCTCAAGGAGGCCATCGCCTCCCATGCCGTGGTGGACCAGGCGATCGGGATGGTGGTCGCGCTCGGCCGGGTCACCCCCGACGAGGGGTGGGAGGTGCTCAAGGAGGTCTCCCAGCACACCAACATCAAGCTCCGCAACGTCGCGGAGCTGATCCTCGTCTGGGGGCGCACCGGGGACATGCCCGCCGAGATCCGTGCCGAACTGGAGGACACCCTCGACCGGTACGGGCCGACGCAGATCCCCGGTGCACCGTCCGGGTGACACTCAGCCCGCCTCGGCCAGCAGCTCCTCGCGCAGCCGCTCGAAGCAGGCGCTGAGCAGGCGGGACACGTGCATCTGCGAGACGCCCAGCTGCTCGGCGATCCGGCTCTGCGTCATGCCGCGGAAGAACCGCAGGTAGAGGATGAGCCGGTCGCGCTCGGGGAGGCCCTGGAGGCAGGGCTCGGCCGCGGTGCGGTCGACGACCAGGTCGTAGCCGGGGTCGGGGCCGCCCAGGGTATCGCCCAGCGCGTAGCCGTCGGCTCCGGTCACCTCGGCGTCCAGCGACAGCGCGGAGAAGCAGTCCAGGGCCTCCATCCCGGTGCGCACCTCGCTCTCGGTGAGCTGGGCCCGCTCGGCGATCTCGGCCATGGTCGGCGCGCCGCCGGGAGAGGTCTGGTCCAGCTCCTTGAGGGCGACCCGGACCCGGTTGCGCAGCTCCTGGACCCGGCGTGGCACGTGCAGGGTCCACATGTGGTCGCGGAAGTGGCGCTTGATCTCGCCGGTGATCGTCGGCACGGCGTACGCCTCGAAGGCCCTGCCGCGCGCCGGGTCGTAGTGGTCGACGGCCTTCACCAGCCCCAGCGCGGCGACCTGGCAGAGGTCTTCCAGGGCCTCCCCGCGGCCGCGGAACCGCACGGCGATCCGCTCGGCCATGGGCAGCCAGAGTTCGACCAGCTCGTCCCGCAGGGCCCGGCGCTCGGGGCCCTCGGGCAGCCCGGCCAGCCGCACGAAGTCAGCTGCCGTGTCGGGTGCGTCGTCGTGTGGATGGGGCTTGGTGGCGGCAAGGGTGGCGGTGGTGGCACGCATGAGGCGCACCTCCCTCAGCGGGTGCTGTGTGGACGGACACCGTGGGAGGAACGCACTCGGACCCCGGGGAGAACACGGGGGGCACCGGCAGAAGGCGGCTCCCACGCCCGTGCCTCCGGTCCGAAGCACTGAAGAGCGGATGCCCCGAATGGGGCATAACCAAACAATTCACCCCCCTTCTCTTGACTGTTCCATGGGTGGGATTACCTCTGTAGCAGAGGTAACCTTCCGGGTGTGAGATCGGAGACCTTTCCGGAAGAGCTGGCCGACGCGCTCGTCGGGATCCAGCGGCTGATCCGTCGCCGGCTGCGCCGCGGGCTCGCGCTGCCCCGGCTGCGCGGTGCCGAGGTGGAGCTGCTGCGGCTGGTCGAGTCGCGGCCCGGGATCGGCATCTCGGACGCGGCCAAGGAGCTGTACCTGGCGGGCAACTCGGTGTCGACCCTGGTCAACCAGCTGGTCAGGGACGGCTACCTGCTCCGCGAGACCGACCCCGCCGATCGCCGGGCAGCCCGGCTGCTGCTGACCGAGGCCGCCGAGAAGCGGCTCGCCGACTGGCAGCGGCGCCGCGCGGACCTCGTCGTGAGCCATGTGTCCCGGCTCGACGAGGCGGACCAGGCGGCGCTGAAAGCGGCGCTTCCGGCGCTGCGCAGGCTGGCCGTCACCCTGCACGAGGAGGCCGAGGAATCATGACGCCGGACACCACCGCAGTCGCCTGCACGGGGCTTTCCTACACCTTCGGGGAGACCAGGGCCGTGGACGGGCTCGACCTGACCGTCGGCGAGGGCGAGGTCTTCGGGCTGCTCGGCCCCAACGGCGCCGGGAAGACCACCGCCATCCGCTGCATCACCACCCTCCTTCCCGTCCCCGCCGGGATGGTCCGCGTCTTCGGCCACGACACCGGCCGGGAGCGGATGGCCGTCCGCAGACTGCTCGGCTACGTCCCGCAGCAGCTGTCCGCCGACAGCGGGCTCACCGGACGCGAGAACGTCGCCCTGTTCGCCCGGGTCTTCGACGTCTCCCGGCGCGAGCGTGCCGAGCGGGTCGCGCAGGCGCTGGAGGCCGTCGACCTCGCCGACGCCGCCGACCGGCTCGCCGGCACCTACTCCGGTGGGATGGTCCGCCGCCTTGAACTGGCCCAGGCGCTGGTCAGCGCGCCCCGGCTGCTGATCCTGGACGAGCCGACCATCGGCCTCGACCCGATCGCCCGCACCGGAGTGTGGGACCAGATCAACGCAGTACGCGAGGCCACCGGCATGACCGTGCTGGTCACCACCCACTATATGGACGAGGCCGACCAGCACTGCGGCCGGGTCGGCCTGATGCACCGCGGCCGCATCCGGGCCCTCGGCACCCCCGACGAGCTCAGGCGCGGCCTGGCCGAACGCCGGGGCACCGACTCCCTGCCCACCCTCGAAGACGTCTTCCGCGACGTGGCCGGCAGCGGCCTCGACGACCAGTCAGGAGGTTTCCGCGATGTCCGAAGCACCCGCCGCACCGCGAACCGCGTCGGCTGAGCGCACGGCGGCATCCCTGCTGCTGACGCCGCCCCAGCCGCGCTCCGGGTGGCGGCTGCTGCCGGCCCGGGTCGTCGCCATGTGCGCCGTCGAGCTGCAGAAGCTCCGCCACGACCGCACCGAGCTCTACACCCGGGCGATACAGCCGGCCCTGTGGCTGCTGATCTTCGGCCAGACCTTCACCAGGATCAAGGCGATACCCACCGGCGGCATCCCCTACATCGACTACCTCGCGCCCGGCATCATCGCCCAGTCCGCGATGTTCATCGCGATCTTCTACGGCATCCAGATCATCTGGGAACGCGACGCCGGCATCCTCAACAAGCTCCTCGTCACCCCCACTCCACGCTCGGCCCTCATCACCGGCAAGGCCTTCGCGGCCGGGGTGAAGTCCCTGATCCAGGCCGTCGTGGTGATCGTCATCGCCGCGATCCTCGGGGTCTCGCTCACCTGGAACCCGCTGAAGCTGCTCGGGGTCGGGCTGGCCGTCGTCCTCGCCTCCGCCTTCTTCTCCTGCCTGTCCATGAGCATCGCGGGCATCGTCCTCAGCCGCGACCGGCTGATGGGTATCGGACAGGCGATCACCATGCCGCTGTTCTTCGGCTCCAACGCCCTCTACCCGGTGGCGATCATGCCGGGCTGGCTCCAGGTGGTCAGCAAGATCAACCCGTTGAGCTACCAGGTCGACGCCCTGCGCGGGCTGCTGCTCGGCACGCCCTCGCATCTCGGTCTCGACTTCGCCGTGCTGGCGGTCGCCGCCGCGCTCGGTATCGCCGCCGCCTCCTCGCTGCTCGGCCGCCTGGCCCGCTGATCTTGCCGCGGGTGAGTCACCGACGTGATGTGCGGCACGCGCCTGTGTCCCGCTCCGGAGTCCCGGGGCGGGATAACCGCTGCGCAAGGCTTTGATCAGCGATCAAAGCGGGCGAACCCCCTGGCCACAGCGCATTCCGCTCATTTGACAGTGCGCTGAGGGCACAGATAAACAGCGGGGGTCGAGAGGGGCACTGTGTACGAGCCGAACGTGGTCGGGGACTGGCACGAGTACGACGAGCATGCCGGTCTGCGGGTCCGCGTCCACCGCCTGGAGGAGGCCGAGCCGCCGCGCGGCCGGGACGACGCCGCGGCCGGGCTGACGTACTTCAGTGTCCGGGTGACCGTCGAGAACCGCGGGTCCCGTCACTTCAGCGTCCAACTGGAGGACGGCCAGATCGATGTGCGGGTGGGCCCCGACGGGGAGGGCGCGGTCATCGACTGGCGCAGCTCCCAGTTCATCGAGGGCTTCGACGTCTACCCGCTGCGCCGCGCCACCGCCGTTCTCTACGCCGCCGGCCCGGAGGCCGCCCTCACCCAGGTGGACATCCAGATCCAGCTGCGTGTCGACGAGGACTGGACCGACCGGCGGCTGTGGGCGGGCGGCATCGGCGTCCTGGAGTCGACCACCGCCACGGCCTGCCAGGGCGCCGGACCGGGCAGCCTGGCCCACCAGGTGACTACCTTCCTCAAGGACCAGACGGAACCGGGCCCCACCACTCCCTGAGCAGGCTGCGGTTCGGCAGCGCCGCCCCGAAGGGGCGCGGGGCTGTGCCGATATGCGGCTCCGCCGCGTGGGCGCGACCAGCCACGACGGTGCCGCAGTCGGCAGACGGCCTGTCGTGGCACTTCCTGCGGAGCGCTCAGTGCGGGATGCCGTCGATGATCTCGCGGGCGCCCTGCCGCAGCAGCGCCACGGCGACCGAGGTGCCCAGCGTGGCCGGGTCGAGGCGGCCCGCCCACTCGTGGGCGTTCAGCCGGGTCTTGCCGTCCGGCGTGAACACACAGGCGCGCAGCGACAGTTCACCGCCGCCGTCGACCCGCGCGTACCCGGCGATGGGGCTGTTGCAGTGCCCCTGGAGCACGTGCAGGAACATCCGCTCGGCGGTCGCCTCCCGGTAGGTGTCCGGGTCACCGAGCCCGCTCACCACGTCGATCAGCTCGGTGTCGCCCTCCCGGCACTGCAGCGCGAGGATGCCGGCACCGATCGGCGGCATCATCGTCTCCGGGTCCAGCACCTCGGTGATCACGTCCGTGCGGTCGATCCGTTCCAGGCCCGCCGCCGCGAGCAGCAGCGCGTCGGCGTCCCCGGCGGCGAGCTTCTCCAGGCGCCGGTTGGCGTTGCCCCGGAACGGCACGCACTCCAGATGCGGGTGGGTGGCGGCGAGTTGGGCGACCCGGCGGACCGAGGAGGTGCCGATCCGGGTGCCCGGCGGCAGCTGGTCCAGGGTCAGCCCACCGGGGTGGACGAGGGCGTCACGGATGTCGTCCCGCTTCAGGAACGCCGCGAACACCGTGCCTGCGGGCAACGGCCGGTCGGCCGGTACGTCCTTCACACAGTGCACGGCGAGATCCGCCTCGCCGGCCAGCAGCGCGGCGTCCACCTCCTTGGTGAACGCGCCCTTGCCCTCCACCTGGGAGAGGTCCCCCAGCCACTTGTCGCCGGTCGTCTTGACCGGTACGACCTCGGTGCGCACCTGTGGATACAGGGCTGCCAACTCGGCCCGGACCCGGGCCACCTGAGCGAGCGCCATCGGAGAGTCGCGGGAGACGATACGGATCAACTCTGGCACGGACATGGGGACACGATAGACCTTCGTGCCGACCATGGATTCCGACATCCTGTCGGCCGCCGCGCACGGCCGCCGCGGCCGGGCCGGGCGCGGTGCGCAGCGGGCGACGGGTACGCCGCAGGTCACGGCGCTCGGCCGGGCGCCGGGGTCAGGCGGCCGGGTCGAAGGTGATTCCCGACGGCTTGGCCGAGGTGAGGTGGGAGGCGAAACTGGCGTCCTTGAGACCGAAGTTGGCGCTGCCGAAGTCGTAGGCGCTCAGCTTGTCGCGCAGGCCGGCCGGGTAGCCGTTCCAGCCGACCAGCGGTGGGTACTGCCAGGTGCCCTTGTGGTTCTCCGGCGGCTCGTCGTTGGAGTTGGCCAGCCGGAAGCAGTGCGTGCTGACGCCGTCCTTGTGGTAGACGATCTTCGCGTGGGTGCCGTCGAAGCGGACCTCGGACGCGGCGTGCACGGTGAACGAGCCGTGGTTGGACGTCGACACGTACTTGATCTGACCGCTCTGCACCCACACCACGACGTGCTCCCAGTCGTGCCGGTGCCCGCCGATGCTGCTGCCCGCGATCGCCTGGTCCTTCTCGAAGTACAGGCCGTACAGGTAGGCGCACCAGCCGTTGTTGCACTTGTAGCGCGAGTAGCTGTTGGTGTTGTCGAGGTCGGAGGCGTCCCGGCACGAGCCGTTGAGCGCGCCGGTCGGGTTGAGGCCGCCGTTGACCGTGCCGTCGGGGCCGATCGCCGGCGTCGAATAGCAGCCGTCGGTGTCGTAGTCGAAGGCCGGCTGGTAGGTCTGCTCGGCCGTCTCGGCGTTGGCGGGCAGCGCCTGCGGCGGGGCGGCGAAGGCGGCGGCGGGAAAGGCGACGACCAGGGCGGCGGCACCGGCGAGTCCGGTCAGCCATCTGCGGCGACCGATGCGGAACGTCCGTGAGGACACGGGGACCTCCAACTGCTGTGGGGGGAACGGACGTTCAGCTTCCCCTTCGGTCAAGACTTTGCCAAGACGGCCTGGGCGTCCCGCCGGTGAAGCCCCGCCCAACAGTCGGTCGGTGTGCGCCGGATCGGAGCCGGCGACGGTCAGTCGGTGCCGGCCGGCAGGTCCGCCGCCGACTCCTCCGGCGTGAGGTCCGGGCGCAGCCGCAGCCAGGACGGCTGGCGCAGCAGCCCGGCCCGGGTCCGGGTGCTGTAGTTGACCTCGCCGACCAGCCGGGGCAGCACCCAGCGGGCGCCCGGGACCGGCGGGACCGGGTCGAAGGGGCAGGTGCCGGTCGCGGCGGCCCCGAGCAGCGCGGCCAGTTCGGTCCGTTCCGCCTCGCTCCAGCCGGTGCCCACCCCGCCCACGTACCGCAGCCGCCCGTCGGCGGACCGCTGGCCGACCAGCACCGCGCCCGGCAGCCCGGTCAGCCGTCCCTTGCCCGGCAGCCAGCCGCCGACGATCACGTCCTCGGCGCGCATGTTCCGGATCTTGATCCAGGCGCGGGAGCGCACCCCCGGCTCGTACACGGAGTCCAGCCGCTTGCAGACCAGGCCCTCGAGGCCGTGCTCCCGGGTGGCCCGCAGCGCCTCGGCGCCGTGTCCCACGACGGCCCCGGGCGTCGACCAGTAGGGGCCGTCGAGGCCCAGCGACTCCAGCCGGGTCCGCCGCTGCGCGTAGGGCACCCTCAGCAGCGGGCCGCCCTCCAGGTGCAGCACGTCGAACAGCACCAGGTGGACCGGGACCCGGGCCGCCATTCGCGCCGCCCGCGCCGGGGCGTGGGCCAGCCCCATCCGGCTCTGCAGCAGCTGGAAGTCGGCGCGTCCGCGCTCGTCGAGGGCCAGCACCTCGCCGTCCAGCACCGCCGGGACCCGGCCCAGCATCCCGCCCAGCGGGCGCAGCTCGGGATACGCGGCGGTGATCTCCTCGCCGGACCGCGCGCGCAGCAGCAGACCGCCGTCACCGGGCAGATAGACGACCGCGCGCTGGCCGTCCTGCTTGGTCTCGTACGCCCACCGGGCGTCCTGTGCCGCGGGCGGCAGCCTGCCGGGCGTGGCGAGCATGGGCGGGATCAGCGGCAGGGCGGTGGTCACTGCAGAAGATGTGAACCGCCTGCGGCCGTGGCACGCGTCCGGCGGCGCCGGTTCCCCCGAACGGCCTTCAGCAGCCGCTCACCTACGGCGGGGCCGCACCAGCCCCGACTGGGAGGCCGTCAGCACGAGTTGGGCCCGGCCGTGGGCGTCCGGCCTGGCCGTCGCCCGGTGGACGTGGGTGCGTACGGTCAGCGGGGAGACGAACAGCTTCCCGGCGATCTCCTCGTCGGAGCGGCCCGGTGCCGCCGGCGCCATGACCTCGCGCTCGCGCGCGGTGAGCACGCGCAGCTGTTCGGGGGCGGCGAGCCGGGCCCCGGTCGCGAGCGTGGCCGGGAACCCGGTGATGTGTCCCGCTGCCGAACAGGACCGAGGGGAACAGCAGGGCCGGCGCCGGCGTGTCGACGGTGCGGCGCGGTACGCCGGCCGGTGGCCGTGGAGCGGGCCGCCCACCGAAGGCACGGCCCGCTCCCCACGGGTCGCTCAGTGCACCGACTCCGCCGCGGGCTCGACCGGGGCCGGTGCGGGCTCCGCGTCCGCCGGGCGGCGGCCGGGCAGGAAGGAGGCGAGGACGAAGGCCAGCACGGCCGCGCCCGCACCGATCGCCATGACGACCTTGAACGCGTTCTCGGAGGGCAGCGTGGCGCCGCCGAGGCTGATGGTCATCTGGGCCAGGATCACCCCGGCGACGGCGCTGGCCACCGACGTACCGATCGACCGCATCAGCGTGTTGAGGCTGTTGGCGGCGGCCGTCTCCGACGCCGGCACGGCGCCCATGATCAGCGCGGGCATCGCGCCGTAGGCGAAGCCGACACCGGCGCCGATGACACAGGAGACCAGGATCAGGTGCCAGACCTCGGACATCAGGACGATGTTCAGGCCATAGCCGGCGGCGACGATCACCGCGCCGGTCATCAGCGTGATCTTCGGCCCCCGGGCCTTGGTGATGGCGGCCGAGACCGGGGCGAAGGCCATCATGACCAGACCCTGCGGGGCCATCACCAGACCGACGGTCATCATCGACCTGCCGAGGCCGTAGCCGGTCTGGGTCGGCAGCTGGAGCAGTTGCGGCAGCACCAGGGACATCGCGAACATCGAGAAGCCGAACGCGATCGAGGCGAGGTTGGTGAACAGCACCTGGCGCCGGACCGTGGTGCGCAGGTCGACCAGCGGCCGGGCGGTGCGCAGCTCGAAGAAGCCCCAGGCGACGAGGACCACGACCGCGAGCGCGAACAGGCCGAGCGTGGTGCCGCTCGCCCAGCCCCAGTCCGCGCCCTTGGAGACGCCGAGCAGCAGCGAGACCAGACCGACCGCCAGGCCCACGGCGCCGACCGCGTCGAAGCGGCCGCCCGAACGCACCTTGGACTCCGGCACCAGGAACACGACCAGTGCGAAGGCGACGACACCGAGGGCGGCCGAGGTCCAGAACAGCACATGCCAGTCGAAGTGGTCCGCGATGAAGGCGGCGGCCGGCAGCCCCAGCGCGCCGCCGACGCCCAGCGAGGCGCTCATCAGCGCCGTCGAGCCCGCGAGACGCTCCGGCGGCAGCTCGTCGCGCATGATGCTGATGCCCAGCGGGACCACGGCGGCCGCCAGACCCTGGAGGGCACGGCCGACGATCATCGGGACCAGCTCGTCGCTCAGCGCGCACACCACCGAGCCCGAGACCAGCAGCACCAGGCTGATCAGCAGCATCAGCCGCTTGCCGAACATGTCACCGATACGGCCGGCCACCGGGGTGGCCACGGCGGCGGCCAGCAGGGTCGCCGTCACCGCCCAGGCCGCGTTGGACGCGGAGGCGTCGAGGTACTTCGGCAGCTCCGGGACGATCGGGATCACCAGGGTCTGCATCAGCGAGACGGTGATACCGGCCAGGGCCAGCACCGCCACCACCGCGTTCGGACTGGGGTGTGCCGGTCTCGGGGACCCGGCGGGCTGGATGGGGGCTTCGGACATGGGAGAGGGCCTCCGTAGGCAGAACAGGGAGCTGTGCAGGGCGACACGGAGCGACACGACATGCGTTAAGTCAGTCGCTTGACTTACTTTACTGGCAGGGGCGGAAGGCACCGCGCGCCGCCGCCGCGTACGCTTTCCCGGCTGGACCTCGCCGCCCCGGGCGAGGCCCCGGTACGGCTCGCGGGACCGGCCGTACCGGGCGATGCGCGGTCCCGGAGCGGTGGTGGGCATGGCGGGCAGGACGGCGCGGGCGGAGCAGGCCGGCGCGACGCGGGAGGCCATCCTGACCACGGCGGAACGGCTCTTCGCGGATCAGGGCGTGTACGCCGTGTCCAACCGCCAGGTCAGCGAGGCCGCCGGCCAGGGCAACAACGCCGCCGTCGGCTACCACTTCGGCACCAAGGCCGATCTGGTCCGCGCGATCGCCGCCCGGCACTTCGACCCAATCGAGCAGATCCGGGTCCGCCTGCTGGCGGCGGTCGGCGACTCCGACGACGTCCGCGACCGGGTGGACTGCCTGGTCCGGCCGGTCACCGAACACCTCGCGAGCCTGGGCAGCCCCACCTGGTACGCCCGCTTCTGCGCCCAGGTGGCGACCGACCCGGCCCTCTACGACATCGTGGTCGAGGAGTCCCTCGCCTCGCCCTCGCTCCGCGAGGCCGTCGCCGGGCTCAACCGGCGGCTGCCGGAACTGCCCCCCGAAGTCCGCGCCGAACGCGGCCAGATGGCCCGGACGCTGATCCTGCACACCTGCGCCGAGCGCGAGCGCGCCCTCGCCGAGGGCACCGACACCCCCCGCGCCACCTGGAGCGACGCGGCCACCGGGCTCACCGACGCGCTCCTCGGGCTGTGGCTGGCGCCGGTCACCGCTACGCATCGAAGGTGACGACGACCTTCTCCGCGGCGCCCGGCGTGAGCGCCAGCTCGAAGGCGTGCCGGACCTCGGTGAACGAGACGCGGTGGCTGATCAGCTTCGCGAACCGCTCGTGGTGCTCGACCAGTTCGGGGGTGACCTCGAAGATCTCGGTCGGGTAGCCCTGCGAGGCGACGAGGGTCAGCTCGCTGCGCAGCATGCCGCCGAGATCGATCTCGCCCTTCTTCTGCACGGCGACCATGACCAGCCTGGCGTGCCACTTGGCGTTGGCCACCACGGTGTTGAAGACGGCGGGGGCGCCGGCCGCGTCGATGAAGACATCGGTGCCCGGGCGGGGCTGGCCCAGCGCGTTGGCGCTCTGCCCGTGCAGCTCCGTCAGCCGCGCGGCGACATCCTCCTCGGCCGAGTTGACGACCGCGTCCGCGCCCACGGCCAGAGCCTTCTCCAGCCGGGCCGGGATCACGTCCGCGACGACGACGTGCCCGACCCCGCGCAGCTTCAGCCAGATCGCCGCGCCCAGCCCGATCGGACCGGCGCCGAACACGACCACCTTGTCGTCGGGTCCGGCGGCGGAGCGGTTGACCGCGTGCCGGGAGACGGCCATCGGCTCGTTGAGGGCGGCGACCTCGAAGGGCACGCTGTCCGGGAACGCCGCGACGCTCCGGCCGGCCTCGGCGTTCTCGATCAGCAGATACTCGCTCAGCGCGCCGTACCGGCCGCCGCAGCCGATGATCCCGGTCGGCGCGTCCTGCGGGTTCACGACCACCCGGTCGCCCACCTTCAGCCCGGTGACCTCGGCGCCGGCCTCGACGATCTCGCCGGCCGGCTCATGGCCCAGGGCGATCGGGACCAGGTCGCCGCCCAGATGGGCACGGGAGGGCATGCCGCCCATGTGCAGGAAGGTGACGTCGGTGCCGCAGATGCCACCCGCGCGGATCTTCAGCAGCACCTCCTTGGGGCCGGGCACGGGACGTGCGAGGTCCACGACCTCGATCCTGCCGACGCCGCCGGTCTGTACGGACTTCATCGTGGCCATGGGGTGACTCTCGCTTTCTGGAGGTGCTGACACGGGCGAATGTCGCTCTCGCCCGGCGGTGCTGCGGACCGGGGAGGTGCCCTCGGGCCGGGTACCGGCCCGAGGGCTGCGCCGGTCCCCGTCCCCACGGGGCCGGCGCCAGGGCCTGTCCGCCGGGGCAGACCCTCGGGGCGGCCTCCGCTCAGTGGCACCCCAGTTACTTGAGTTAGGCAAGCACATGTGGCTTACTTGAGTCAAGCAAGCGAATTGACCGAGCCGACAGCCCGCCCGGTTTGCACGTGCTGATCGAGGCCTCGTACCCATCGTCCCGGCGCTCCGCACCGAGCGGAGGCCCCCCACCCCGAGGAGACAGAGATGGCCGACACCCTGACCGACACCGCACCCGGCGCCGCCGCGGGGACCCCCGACTTCCCGATGCCCCGCTCCATGCGCTGCCCCTTCGACCCGCCCCCGGCGCTCAAGGCCGCCCAGGAGGCGGGCCCCCTCGCCAAGGTCCGGCTCTGGGACGGCAAGGACTACTGGCTGGTCACCCGGTACGCCGACCAGCGTGCCGTGCTGCTCGACCCGCGGGTCAGTGCCGAACCCGACCGTCCCGGATACCCGCTCCAGGCACCCAGCAACGGCAAGAACAACATCAGCTTCATCATGATGGACGACCCCGAGCACGCCCGGCTGCGCCGTATGGTCACCGCGCCGTTCGCGGTCAAGCGCGTCGAGGCCATGCGGCCCGCCGTGCAGAAGATCGTCGACGACCTGATCGACGACATGCTGGCCGGTCCCAACCCTGTCGACCTGGTCGAGGTCTTCGCGCTCCCGGTGCCCTCGCTGGTCATCTGCGCCCTGCTCGGAGTGCCCTACGAGGACCACGACTTCTTCCAGGAGAACAGCAAGCTCCTCATCAGCCGTGACACCTCCGTCGAGGACCGGATGGCGGCGCACGGCAGGCTGGTCGGGTATCTCGACCGGCTGATGGGCGAGAAGATGGAGAACCCCGCCGAGGACCTGTTCTCCGGCCTGGTGGCCCGGGTCGAAGCCGGTGAGCTGACCCGGCTGGACGCCGCGCAGATGGGCGTCCTGCTGCTGCTCGCGGGGCACGAGACCACCGCCAACATGATCACGCTCGGCACCCTCGCCCTGCTCGAACACCCCGAGCAGCTCGCCCTGTTGCGCGCCAGTGACGACCCCAGGCAGATCGCCGGCGCGGTCGAGGAGCTGCTGCGCTATCTGAGCATCGTGCACAGCGGCCGGCGCCGTGCGGTCCTGGCGGACATCGAGGTCGCCGGACAGGTGATCAGGGCCGGCGAAGGCGTGATCATGGCCAGTGACATCGCCAACCGCGATCCTGAGGCCTTCCCCGACCCGGACCGCCTCGACCTGAGCCGCGACGCCCGCCGCCATGTCGCCTTCGGCTTCGGCGTCCACCAGTGCCTGGGCCAGCCGCTGGCCCGGATGGAGCTCCAGGTGGTCTACGGCACGCTCTACCGGCGCGTCCCCACCCTCAGGCTCGCCGCCGACCTCGCTGACCTGCCCTTCAAACACAGCGGCGGCGTGTACGGCGTCCACGAACTCCCGGTCGCCTGGTGACCCACCAACCCCCCACAAGAAGCAAGAAGAGCAAGGAGAACGCCATGCATGTCGAGCTGGACGAACCGAAGTGCGTCGCATCCGGGCAGTGCGTGCTCGTCGCCCCCGAGGTCTTCGACCAGCGGGACGAGGACGGTATCGCCTTCGTGCTGGACGAGAAACCCGCCGAGGAGATACTCGACGACGTCCGCGAGGCCGTGGCGGTCTGCCCCGCCGCCGCGATCCGACTGGTCGCGCGATGAACCGGATCGTGGTCGTCGGTGCCTCGGCCGCGGGCCTCGCGGCGGTCGAGACGCTCCGCCGCGAGGGCTACGACGGCACGCTCACCCTCGTCGGCGACGAACTCCATCCGCCGTACGACCGGCCGCCGCTGTCCAAGCAGGTGCTTTCGGCCGAATGGGCGCCGGACCGGGTGGTGCTGCGGGCGTCGGCCGAACTGGACTCCCTGGAGCTGGAGTTGCGGCTCAGGGCGACAGCGACCGGGCTGGACGTGGCGGACCGTACGGTACGTCTGGCCGACGGGTCCCTGCTGCCGTACGACGGGCTGATCGTGGCCACCGGTGTACGGCCGCGCCGGCTGCCCGGGGAGGGCGCGCATGTGCTGCGCACCCTCGACGACGCGCTGACCCTGCGGGAACGGATCGGGCCGGGGCAGCGGCTGGTGGTGGTCGGCGCCGGGTTCCTCGGCGCCGAGGCCGCCGCCGTCGCGTGGAGGCTCGGTGCGCAGGTCACCCTTCTGGAACCGGCGCCGGTCCCGCTCGCGCACGCGGTCGGTGAGGAGGTGGGGCGGGTGCTGACCCGGGCCCATCTGCGGCGCGGGGTGGACCTGCGGGCCGGGGCCGCCGTCACCGAGGCGGGCGGCCCTGTCCCACATGCGCCGGCGCCGCCGCGGACACCTGATGGCCGTCACCTCCATGGGCGGGCTGATGGCCCTGCCCGGCATGTCCGCCTACTGCGGCAGCAAGTTCGCCCTGGAAGGCATCTTCGAGGCACTGGGCAAGGAGGTCGCGCAGTTCGGGATCCACGTGACGGCGATCGAGCCCGGGTCCTTCCGCACCGACTGGGCCGGACGGTCCATGACACGCGCCGCGCGGTCCATCGACGACTACGACGAGCTGTTCACCCCCATCCGTGAAGCGCGGCAGAAGGCCAGCGGGAACCAGCTGGGCAATCCGGCCAAGGCCGGGGACGCCGTCGTGCACATCGCGTCGGTCGACCAGCCGCCGGCCCACCTCGTCCTGGGCTCGGACGCGCTACGACTCGTCACCGCCGCGCGCACGGCCGTGGACGAGGACATCCGCGCGTGGGAGACGCTCTCCCGTACCACCGACTTCACCGACGGCGCTCAGCTCTGATGCCCGCCCATCAACCCGCGCGGAGCCGACGCACCACCGAACGCAAGGGTGACGTCCGGGAGCGGGCCATCCTCGACACCTGCGAAGCTCTGCTGGCGCAACAGGGCTATGACGCCATGACCGTTGGCGACATCGCGCAGGGCGCCGGCATCACACGCGGCGCCCTGTACTTCTACTTCGGTTCCAAGCAGGAAGTGGTCACGGCGCTCGTGGCCCGGACCGTCGAGCACCTGTGGGAGCGGTCCCGGGCCACCGCGCAGACCGACGAGCCACGCCCGGCCATCGCAGCAGCCATGCGGCGCACGGTCGAGCTGTGGAACGAGCACGGTCTGGTCATGCGCACGGCGATCGACCTGTCGTTGACCGTGCCGGAGATCGGCGAGCTGTGGAGCCACACGGCTGACTTGTTCATCACGGCCATCGCAGCCGTCCTGGAACGAGCCGGTGCCGAGGCCGGCACCGGACCAGAGCAGGCGCCGGCGATGGCACGCGCCCTGTGCTGGATGATCGAGCGAACTTTCTACCACGCCTCGCAGGAGTCCCGCGAGGAGTTGCAAAAGGCAGCTTCGACCTGCGAACGCATCTGGCTGATCAGCGCCGGCCTGGCCACCTGATGCATCTGGTGTGGACGGTGAGGCGCGAAACCGAACCCCGGGACTCCGAGGCCCACCTCCAGGCACTCCGCCGGGCAGAAATCCCGCGAGGCACACCATCCTCTCCCAGCCCGATCGACGGGAGCTGGTGTCCACAACTCCCGAGTGTTGGGTCGGCCCCGGAGGTCCGGAGGGCTTGGGCGACGTGGTGAGTTCTGTTCTCGCCGCACGGGGCGGGTCTCTGGTCTTGTGGTGCGGGCGGCGTCGAACTGCTCGGCGAGCTGTACCGCGCGGGCTGAACGCACGGGCGCGGGGTCGGGCGGGGTCGGCCCGGCAATACGGCAGACAAAATTGTTGACAATCTTGTTTGGCTAGATTTACGTTCGACAGGCACTCACTCAGGGAGGGCAAACGATGCCGAAAGAAGCCCGTCCGAGCACCGGAGAGCAGGCCAAGCAGCATGCGCTCGCGCTGTTGCGGCAGGCGATCCTGCACGGCGAGATGGCCCCGGCCCAGCGGCTGGTGGAGAACGAACTCGCCGAGGAGTTCGGTGTGACGCGGGCCAGCATCCGTGCGGCACTGATCGATCTGGAGGCCCAGGGACTGGTCGAGCGGATCCGTAACCGCGGCTCGCGGGTGCGGGTGGTGACCGTGGAGGAGGCGGTCGCGATCACGGAGTGCCGCATGGTCCTGGAAGGGCTGTGCGCGGCGAAGGCGGCCGTCGCGGCCAGCGACGAGCACCTCACCGAACTCGCGGACCTCGGGGCGGCCATGACCAAGGCCGTCGCGGACGGCGAACCGGTCACCTACTCCGAGCTCAACCACGGACTGCACGACAAGATCCGGGAGATCTCCGGCCAGCAGACCGCCGTGCAGCTGCTGGAGCGGCTCAACGCCCAACTGGTGCGGCACCGCTTCCAGTTGGCGCTGCGTCCGGGGCGTCCGCAGCAATCCCTGAACGAGCATCTGGCGATGATCGAGGCGATCAGGGCCAGGGATCCGCAGGCGGCCGAGGCGGCCGTCCGCGCCCACCTCACGAGCGTGATCGACGCACTGAGCGACTGAGCACGCCCGGGGCTGGGTGGGCGCACACCTGTCCACCAAGGAGATTTCTGCAATGACGCACGCCAACGCGCCCGCCACCCCACCACGATCCACCCTGGTCGTCACCGCGCACGCCGGGGACTTCGTGTGGCGGGCGGGCGGAGCCATCGCCCTGGCCGTGTCCCGGGGCGAGAAGGTCACCATCGCGTGTCTGACCTTCGGCGAGCGCGGTGAGTCCGCCAAGGCGTGGCGCGAGGGCAAGAACCTCGAAGAGATCAAGGCGATACGCCGGGAGGAGGCGGAGAAGGCAGCCGCCGCTCTCGGCGCCGAGGTCCGCTTCTTCGACGCCGGCGACTACCCGCTGGTCGCCTCCGCCGAGCTGACCGACCAACTGGTCGCCGTCTACCGCGAGACCCAGCCCGACGTCGTGCTCACCCACCCCGTCGAGGATCCCTACAACGGCGACCACCCGGCCGCCAACCGGATGGCCCTGGAGGCGCGGATCCTCGCCCAGGCCATCGGCTACCCGGGCGAGGGCGACATCATCGGCGCCCCGCCGGTCTTCTACTTCGAGCCGCACCAGCCCGAGATGAGCGGCTTCAGGCCTGAGGTCCTCCTCGACATCACCGAGGTCTGGGACACCAAGCGCAAGGCGATGGAGTGCCTGGGTGCCCAGCAGCACCTGTGGGCCTACTACACCGACCTCGCCGTCCGCCGGGGCGTCCAGCTCAAGCGGAACGCCGGTCCCAACCTGGGCCTGGCGCACAACACCATGGCCGAGGCGTTCATGCGGCCGTTCCCGCAGATCGCGAAGGAACTGGCGTGAGCGGCGTGATCGTCACCAATCCGCCGAAGGCGAGCATCGAGGACGTCGATGCGCTGGCCGGCTTCGGGGTGGCCACCGTCAGCGAGGCGATGGGCCGGACCGGCCTGCTGGGTCCGGGGATCCGGCCCGTCCAGCAGGGTGTGCGGGTCGCGGGTACGGCCGTCACCGTGCTCAGCTGGCCCGGCGACAACCTCATGATCCACGCGGCCGTCGAGCAGTGCGGCGAGGGCGACATCCTGGTGGTCACCACCACCTCGCCGTGCACGGACGGTCTGTTCGGCGAGCTGTTCGCGACCGCGCTGCGGCAGCGCGGGGTGCGCGGGGTCGTCCTCAACACGGGGGTCCGTGACACCCAGGAGCTGCGGGAGATGGGCTTCGCCGCCTGGTCCCGGGCGGTCTCCTCACAGGGCACCGTCAAGGCCACCGGCGGCTCGGTCAACGTGCCGATCGCCATCGACGGCCAGGTGATCAACCCGGGTGACGTGATCCTCGCGGACGACGACGGTGTCGTGGTCGTACCCCGGGAGCGCGTCCGCGAGACGGCCGAGAAGTCCGAGGCGCGCGAGGCCAAGGAGGCCGCGACCCGCGCCGCGTTCGTCGAGGGCCAGCTCGGCCTGGACCGCTACGGACTGCGGGACACCCTGAAACGGCTCGGCGTCGAGTACAGGACGTACCAGGAGTACGAGGAGTCCGCCCCGTGACCGGGCCCGCGGAGGTGCGCTGCATGCTGATGCGCGGCGGCACCTCCAAGGGCGCCTACTTCCTGGCCGAGGACCTGCCCGCCGACCCCGCCGCCCGTGACGACCTGCTGCTGCGGGTCATGGGCAGCCCCGACCCGCGCCAGATCGACGGGCTGGGCGGGGCGCACCCCCTCACCAGCAAGGTCGCCGTGATCGCGCCGTCCGCCGGCCCCGAGGCGGACGTCGACTACCTCTTCCTTCAAGTCGCCGTCGACCGGCCGGAAGTGACGGACCGTCAGAATTGCGGCAACATCCTCGCCGGAGTCGGCCCGTTCGCCGTGGAACGGGGGCTCGTGGCCCCCGGTGACGGCGAGACCTCGGTACGGATCCGCATGCTCAACACGGGGGAGTCGGCCATCGCCACCTTCCCCACCCCGGGCGGGCGCGTCGACTACACCGGGGACGCCGAGATCTCCGGCGTGCCCGGCACGGCCGCCCCGGTGGTGATCGAGTTCCCGGCCGGCCAGAGCCCGCTGCTGCCCACCGGGAACGTCCGCGACACCGTCGCCGGTACGACGGTCACCTGTGTCGACAACGGCATGCCGACCGTGCTCGTCGCCGCGCGCGACCTCAAGGTCACCGGGTACGAGACGCCCAAGGACCTGGAGGAGGACCTGGCCCTCGCCGACCGGCTGCACGAGATCCGGCTGGCCGCGGGGAAGCTGATGGGCCTCGGTGACGTCGAGACCGCCACCGTGCCCAAGCTCAGCCTGCTCGCCCCGCCCCGCGACGGCGGCGCGGTCACCACCCGGACCTTCATCCCGGTCCGCTGCCACACCTCGATCGGCGTCCTCGGCGCCGCGAGCGTGGCCGCCGGCCTCAGGCTGCCCGGCAGCGTGGGGGAGGGGATCGCCCGGCTCCCGGCACACGGTGACCGGATCCGCATCGAACACCCCACCGGATTCCTGGAGATCGACACCAGCGTCGACCCCGGATCCGACGGCTCCCCGCCGGCCGCCCGCCGCACCGCGGTCGTCCGCACCGCCCGCAAGATCTTCGACGGCACGGTCTTCCCCCGCGCCGCCACCATCCCCGCACAGCCCCAAGGAGGCAACGATGGCTCCGCCCCTCGGTGACATCGCCCATATCGGCCACGCCCAGCTGTTCACCCCGGACCTGGACGCCAGCGTCGCCTTCTTCACCGACTACCTCGGCCTGACCGTCAACGGCCGGGACGGCGACACGGTCTATCTGCGCACCTTCGACGACTACGAGCACCACAGCCTGGTCCTCACCGCCCGCGACCGGCCCGGCCTCGGCCGGATCGCCTTGCGCACCTCCAGCGAGGAGGCCCTCAACCGCCGTGTCAGGGCGGTCGAGGAGGCGGGTGGCACCGGCCACTGGGTCGAGGACGAACCCGGCCTCGGCAAGCTGTACGTCACCACCGACCCGGACGGCCACGAGCACGCCCTCTACTGGGAGAGCGAGCACTACCGGGCCCCCGACGGGCTCAGGCCCGCGCTGAAGAACCAGCCGCAGGCCAAGCCCAACCGGGGCGTCGGCGTGCGCCGCCTGGACCACATCAACTTCCTGGCCGCCGACGTGCTCGCCAACGCCGAGTTCCAGGAACAGGTGCTGGGTGCCCGGCCGACCGAGCAGATCCGCCTCGACACCGGGAAGATCGCGGCCCGCTGGCTGACCTTCACCGACAAGTCGTACGACGTCGTGTACACCTCGGACTGGACGGGCTCGACCGGGCGGCTGCACCACATCGCCTTCGCCACCGACACCCGCGAGGACGTGCTGCGCGCGGCCGATCTCGCCATCGACACCGGCGTGTTCATCGAGACCGGCCCGCACAAGCACGCCATCCAGCAGACGTTCTTCCTGTACGTCTACGAGCCGGGCGGCAACCGCATCGAGCTGTGCAACCCGCTCACCAGGCTGGTGCTGGCGCCCGACTGGCCGCTGATCACCTGGACCGAGGCCGAACGGGCCAAGGGGCAGGCCTGGGGTCTCAAGACGATCGAGTCCTTCCACACCCATGGGACACCGCCGGTCGACTGACCCGTTTCCGGCCATCAGGGGGGTGGGCGACGCGCTGCTGTGCGTTGCCCGCCCCCCTTTGCCACCTGCGGGTTTACTCCGTCCGCGGGGTAGCACGGTCGGTGTCCGGATTGTTGCTGAGATTGTTGACAAAAACGTTGACACTGCTGGTTCCGGATCCTTAGCGTCTACGCACCACGGGTCAGCCGCACGAGCCGCGTCGACCCCCTCACCGCTTC
The DNA here is from genome assembly GCF_040651615.1 of Streptomyces sp. NPDC048417. Lineage (NCBI taxonomy): Bacteria > Bacillati > Actinomycetota > Actinomycetes > Kitasatosporales > Streptomycetaceae > Streptomyces > Streptomyces sp. NPDC048417. The sequence continues at coordinate 24,480 of NZ_JBEZKI010000043.1, forward strand.
CCCTCCAGGGAACGCCTCCTGGACGAGAGGAAAACAAAGATGTCCTCCTCCCCCGCCCTGTCCGCCCGCGGCGGCAAACTGGCCCTCTTGGTCGTCGGTCTGTGCTGGCTGGCCGTGCTCTTCGACGGCCTCGACATGTTCATCTACGGCTCGGTGCTGCCCCACCTGCTGGAGACCAAGACCTTCGGCCTCACCGCGGACCAGGCCGGCGACCTCGGCTCCTACGCCACCTTCGGCATGCTGGTGGGCGCCCTGACCGCGGGCACGATCGCGGACCGGATCGGCCGCAAGCAGCTGATGATCGGCTGCGTCACGCTGTTCTCGCTCGCCTCCGGCATCTGTGCGATGTCGGGCAGCGTCGCCGTCTTCGGACTCGGCCGCACCCTGGCCGGCGTGGGCCTCGGCGGTCTGCTGCCGACCGCGATCAGCATGGTCTCGGACTACGCCAGGGGCGGCCGGGTGGCGATCACCATCGGCATGCTGATGACCGCCCACCACGCGGGCGGCATCCTCTCCGCCTACGTCGCCAAGTGGCTGGTCGAACCGGTCGGCTGGCGCGCCGCCTTCTGGGTCTGCGTGCTCCCGCTGCTCTTCGTGCCCGTGCTGCTGAAGTTCCTGCCGGAGTCGCTGAGCTTCCTGGTCGCCAAGGGCCGTACCGAGGAGGCCCGCACGCTGGCCGACCGCTACGAGACCGAACTGCCCGCCGCCACCGGCAAGAAGACCGCCGCCGACCGCTGGGACGCGCTGCTCGGCCTGTTCCGCGGCGGCGAGTGGATCCAGACCCTGCTGTACTGGCTGGCCTCCTTCGGCGGTCTGCTGCTGGTCTACGGCGTCGCCACCTGGCTGCCCACCCTGATGCGCGGCGAGGGCTACGAGCTCGGCAGCGCCCTGACCTTCGTCGTCGTCTTCAACCTCGGCGGCATCGTGGGCATGTTGGTCGCCGGCCGCGCCGCCGACCGGTTCGGCGCCCCGCGCATCTCCGCCGTCTGGTTCGCCCTGACCGCCGTCGGCGTCTACCTGCTCAGCATCCACATGGCCACCGGCGTGACCATGGTGGTCGTCTTCCTCACCGGCGTCTTCCTCAACAGCGCCCAGACGATGATCTACGCGACCGTGTCCATCCGCTCCACCCCGGACAACCGGGCCACCGCCGTCGGCTGGACCTCGGGCATGGGCCGCTTCGGCGCCGTCTTCGGCCCCTGGCTCGGCGGCCAGCTGCTCGCGGCGGGCAACGGCGACTGGGGCTTCACCGCCTTCGCGCTGGCCGGTGTCTCCTCGATGGTGTTCATCGGCATCGCCGCTCTGCGCTCGGCCCGGCAGCCGCAGCGCAGCAACGACCAGGAGGAACTGGTCGCCGCCCACTGACCGGTGTCTCCGACCGGTCCGGCGCCGCGCTCCTTCCACGGGCGCGGCGCCGTTCTTCACTCCTCCAGGCCGTCGGGTTCGGCCTCCAGCCCGGTGCACGCCAGCTTCCCCGCGACCTCCGCACACGCCTCCACCCCCCGGGGTGTCGGCACCGCGATCATCGGGCTGGTGTAGCCGACGGAGTCCTCGGCGGGATAGCTCGCGGAGAGCACGTTCTGCCCGGTCCGGACCGAGACCTCCCGGGCGTGCGGGGCGTGCAGCCGCACCTCGGACCAGGCTGTGCCGCAGGTGGGGGAGTAGCGCAGCCGGACGTCGTACGCGGCGCCGGTGACCCTGCTCTTGGTCTGGGCGTCCCGGGCGCACGCCGAGGCGTCCGGCAACTCGCCCTGGCAGGACCGCCCGTGGCAGCGCGGCGCCCCCGACACCGGCTGCGTACCCTGGGCGGCGCGCCGGTCGGACACCGTCACGGCGGCCGCGGTCACCCCGGCCACGGCGAGCAGCGCCAGCGCGGTCAGCGGCAGCCGCCACCGCCGCCGCGCCCGCTCCGGTGCCGGAGCCGTGGCCGGCTGCTCCTCGGCGGCCTCGCACAGCGCCAGTACGGCCGCCGGATCGACGCCCGCGAGCCGGGCCAGGGCCTCCACGGCCGGGCGCGGCGGCCGTTTGGCGCCGGTGAGATAGCGGTGCCAGGCGGACTTGCTGTACGGGGTGCGGGCGGCCAGCGCCGCCAGGCTCAGCCCCGTACGCTCCTTCAGCTCGCGCAGGCTCGCCGCCGGCGACTCGTCGGGTGGGGTGGTGGTCGCTCCTTCGGAGTGCCGCATGTCGCGTGCCTCGACTTCACTACGCTATGGGCGTTTTCGCCCCTGTTGTCGGGATGGCTTCCCATGGGTACCGGGGCCGCAATCGGCGAACGGGTGTGAAGACGGTGAATCAGGGGGTGCATGTCGAAGGCCTGTTCGGGAACGAGGTTCCCGAACAGGCCTTCGGCGGTCAGGGAGTGCGGCGGGACGGACCCGTCAGCACCACGGAACGGCGTGGCCGATCCGGACGTAGTGGCCGGAGACGTACCCCTTGCGGTGCGGGAGCCGGTACCAGGTGTGGTTGCCGCGCACCGAACCGCCGTACGTCTTGCAGGCCACCGGGACCAGCCGGTTGCTGTGACGGTGGCCGACCACGCGGTAGCGGGTGCTCGGGCCGGAGCGGACGTTGAGCCGGACGTGGCGCGTGGTCACCCGGCCGACGGTGCGGTAGCTGTAGTGCCGGTGGTGGCGGCCGACCGCCGGGGCGGGCAGGGTGGTGTAGTCGTAGTACTGGACGATTCCCTGCGGTGCGGGGATCGGAGTGGCGGCGCTCGCGGTGGTGGCCCCGGCCGTGGGCAGGAACGCGAACACCGCGACCGTGGCCAGCAGGCCGCTCTTCAGGATCCGACGGGACATGGAAACCTCCGTGCTGTCGAGCTCGTGACCACGAAGCGTGATCACGATTCGGAGGATTGCCATGGCCGAGGGCTGTCATGTCGTCCCCGCGTGCCCCGGGACGCCTGGGACGTCCCCGGGGACGAGGCTCAGCCCATCTGGTCGTCGGCGCAGAGATGCTCGACCGTCTTTCCCGTCTCCGTGAAGGTCCGGGTGACATACCCCGACGAATACACCCACAGGATCCGCAGCGGGGTGTCGCCGACGTTGCGGAACAGGTGCGGGACGGGGGACGGGACGTAGGTGGTGTCGAACCGCTCCAGCCGGGTCACCTCACCGTCCACCCAGACTTCCGCCTCGCCCTCCAGGACGGTCACGTGCTCGTCGCAGTTGTGCGAGTGCAACGGCGCCCCGCACCCCACCGGATAGACACTCATCCCACTCGTGATCAGGTTCTCCCCGCCCGCCGACGGCGTGGTGATCAGCGGTGTCGACACGACCGCGCCGCCCCGGTCGAGCAGGGGCACGGACGCGGCCTTGATGATCGTGGTCATCCGGGGATTCCTCTCCACTGCGATGCGCTACGCCGACCGACGTTAGGCCGCGTCCGCACGAACGGGTGCCCCCTGGCGTGCAGTTTTACCTTGCGCTCCGGGAGGGGTGAGCGGCCCGGATCCGGCTGTAGCGTCACCTGGCATCCCACGGCCGCCGGAGAGAGAAAGCAGGTACCGGCCCCCATGAGGCTCCCCGTACTCAGTGAAGAAGACATGGACCCGCGTCAGCAGGAGCTGGCCGCCCGGATCGCGGGCCGCCGCGGCGCCGTCCGCGGCCCGTTCCGGGTCTGGCTGCACAGCCCCGAGATGTGCGAACGCGCCGAATCGCTGGGCGCCTTCGCCCGGTTCGACTGCAGCCTGCCCAAACACCTGCGCGAACTGACCCTGCTGATGGCCGCCCGCAATTGGGACGCCCAGTACTCCTGGAACGCCCATGTCCACCAGGCCATCGAGGCCGGCATCCCGGAGCCCGCCGTCAAGGCCATCGCGGAGAAGCGCCCGGCGGACTTCGACGACGAGGCCGACCAGGCCTTCTACCAGTTCTGCCGGGAGGTCCTGGAGGAGCATTTCGTCACCGACGAGACCTTCGCCCGCGCGCTGGCCCACTTCGGCCCCAAGGGACTGGTCGACACGATCGGCGCGCTCGGCAACTTCACCATGCTCGGCATGTGCCTCAACACCTTCCAGGTGGATCTCCAGGCCGACAGGGAGCCGCCGTTCCCGGATGTCCGGGGCTACCGCCGGATCACCCCGGACGGGGCCTGATCCAGGGTCTGACCATGAGAAACGCGGCCGATCTTTTAAGCGAAGAGCCGTTGACAGGATTGCCGACAATCGATTTGTGTGGGTGACCGGCGCGAGCCGCACGCGCGTTCGGAGGAAAAAAATGGATCGCCTGCTCCTGATGCACAGCTTCGTCACCGTCGCCCAGGTCGGCAGTTTCAGCGGAGCAGCCAAGAAACTCGGCTCCTCCGGCTCCCTGGTCTCCCGGCATGTGGCGGAACTGGAGCGGCAGATCGGCGTTCGTCTGGTCAACCGCACCGCCCGCTCCGTGAGCCTGACCGAGCCGGGCCAGCGGTACGCCGAGTTCGCCGCGCGCATTCTCGACGAGATCGAGGCCGAGGACGCCGGCATCGCCCAGCTCCACGACCGGCCCGAGGGCACCCTCAGCGTCATCTGTCCCAAGTGGATAGGCAGCCTCGACCTCGGGGACGCCATCGCCGCGTTCTCGGCCGCCCATCCGAAGATCCAGGTGCGGTTCGAACTCGGCGGGATGTCCGACCGCACCTACGATTTCCTGGACAGCGGATTCGACGTCGCCTTCCACACCCGGGACCTGCGGGACTCCAGCGTCCGGCTGAAGAAGATCGCCTCGCTGCCGTTCGTGCTGTGCGCCGCCGAGGAGTACGTCGAGCGGTGCGGCACGCTCGCCCACCCGAACGACCTCGCCGCCCACGACTGCCTGGTGCACCTCAACGACCCGGTCTGGCGGATCGGCCACGGGCACGCCAGCACCCTGCACAAGATCCGCAACATCGCGTTCTCGTCCAACTCCTACATCGCCCTGCAGAAGGCGGCGGTGCACGGCCGCGGCATCGCCCTGCTGCCCCAGCGCCCGGCCTACGACGACCTGGTCTCCGGCGCCCTCCAGGTGCTGCTGCCCGACCTCGCCGTACCCGACCGCCCGCTGTACGCGATCTACGGTCCCGGGCAGGACACCCCGCGCAAGATCAGTGTGTTCCTGGACTTCCTCGCCGAGTGGTTCTCGCAGAACCCGATTCCCACGATCCGGTCGTAGCCGGGGCCGCAAGAAACGCTTGCGCATTCCGTAGAGCTCAGGCCATTGAGGCCCTCGCCGGCCGATATCTACGCTCGCGAGGCGACCTGGAAACGAGGAATCCATGGGAATCCAGAGAATCGAATCGGTCACGTACGGTATCGACGAACTCGACACCTGCGTTCGGTTCTTCGACGACTTCGGGTTGTTCCCGGTGGAACGGACCGACGAGCACGCCGTGTTCGAGACGCGCACCGGACAGACCCTGCGTCTCGACACCCTGCCCGGACCGCTGCTGCCCGCCCCGGTCGAGGACGGACCCACCCTGCGCGAGGTCGTCTGGGGCGTCGACTCGCCCGCGGAAGTGGAGCGGCTGGTGGCGGCGGCGGGCCGGGACCGCGAGGTCCGGGAGAGCGCCGACGGGGTCCACCACACCGTCGACGAGACCGGCTTCGGCGTCGGCCTGACCCTGGCCCGCCCCAAGCCGGCCCCGGTCACGCCGCGCGCTGCCAACACGCTCGGCACCGTCAACCGCTGGAACACCGCCCTGGAGCCGATCACCCGGGTCCGCCCGCTGCGCATGTGCCATGTCGCCCTGAACATCCCGAAGCAGGGCCGTGAGCAGGCCGTCGGCTTCTACGTCGACCGGCTCGGCTTCCGCCCGACCGACGTGGTCGAACCCATGGGGGTGTTCATGCAGGCCCCCGGCGACGACGACCAGCACACCATGCTGCTGTGCCACCGGCCCGACGAGGCGGGGATCAACCACATCGCCTACGAGGTGCCCGGCTTCGACGACGTGATCGAAGGCGGCAACCACATGATCGAGCACGGCTGGCGGGAGGCCCGCAGACTCGGCCGGCACACCATCGGCTCCAACGTCTTCCGTTTCCTGCACGCCCCCTGCGGCGGCCGCGTCGAGTACGCCGCCGACATGGACCGGGCCGACGGGACCTACGGCACCCGGGTCCACGAGACGACCCCGCCGCACCACATCTGGGCCCTGCGCACCAACCGCGACCAGGAAGCCCCCACCGCGTCCTGACCCTGAGAGGGCACCCCTTCATGACCACCGACCACGGCTATCCCGCCGTCCGCATGTACATAGCGGGCGAGTGGTGCCAGGGCGGCACCGGACGGACCGCCCCCGTCGTCAACCCCGCCACCGAGGAGCCGATCGGCGAGGTCCCCCTCGCGACCGCCGCCGACCTCGACCGGGCACTCGAAGCCGCCGCCGAGGGCTTCAGGGTGTGGCGCGCGACCTCCGTAGCCAGGCGCTCCGCGATCCTCGACCGGGCCGCCGACCTCATCGCCGAACGCGCCGCCGAGATCGGCCGGGTGATGACGCTGGAGCAGGGCAAGACCCTCGCCGAGTCCACCGGCGAGGCCAGGCGCACCGCCGACACCCTGCGCTGGCACACCGAGGACGCCCGGCGCGCATACGGCCGTATCATCCCGTCCGCGCCCGGCACGGTTCTCACCGTCCGCCGCGAACCGATCGGCCCCGTCGCCGCCTTCGTCCCCTGGAACTTCCCGGTCGGCGGCCCCAACCGCAAGATCTCCTCGGCCCTCTCGGCGGGCTGCTCGATCGTCATCAAGGCCTCCGAGGAGACCCCGGCTACGGCTGCCGCCCTGGTGGCGTGCTACGCGGACGCGGGCCTGCCCGCCGGAGTGCTGGGCCTCGTCTTCGGCGAGCCCGCCGAGGTCTCGGCGCACCTCATCGCCTCCCCGGTCACCCGGATGATCGCCTTCACCGGTTCGGTGCCCGTCGGCAAACTCCTCGCCGCCGAGACCGGCAAGGTCATGAAGCCCACCCTGATGGAACTCGGCGGCCACGCCCCGGTGATCGTCTGCGCCGACGCCGACCCCGGTCAGGCCGCCCGCCGCGCCGCCCAGGCCAAGTTCTTCAACGCGGGCCAGGTGTGCACCTCGCCCAGCCGCTTCCTCGTCCACGAGTCCCTGGTGGAGGACTTCACCGCCGAGTTCGTGAAGGCCGCCGAGTCGGTCGTCGTCGGCGACGGCCTGGCCCAGGGCACCACCATGGGCCCGCTCGCCAACGAGCGCCGGCTGCGGTCGATCGAGCGGCTGACCGCGGACGCCGTGCACAAGGGGGCGAAGGTACTCACCGGCGGCGAACGCCTGGACCGCCCCGGGTACTTCTTCGCGCCGACCGTGCTCACCGACGTACCGCCGGACGCCGACCTGATGTCCGAGGAGCCGTTCGGGCCCGTCGCGCCGATCGTGCCCTTCGGCGACCTGGACGACGCCCTGGCCGTCGCCAACGCCCTGCCCTACGGCCTGGCCGCCTACGGCTTCACCAGGTCGGCCGCGACCGCCGAGAAGCTGTCGGACGGGTTCGAGGCCGGCATCCTCTCGATCAACCACTGCGGCGGCTCGGTGCACGAGGCACCCTCCGGCGGGGTCAAGGACAGCGGGTACGGCCGGGAGGGCGGGCCGGAGGCGCTGGACGCCTACCTGATCACCAAGCGCGTCTCCCACCTGCTGACGCCATGAGGTACGCACGCGTGTCCGTCGACGGCCGGGCGGTGTGGGGCCGGGTGGGGGAGACCGACGTCGAACTCCTCTCCGGCTCGCCGCTGGCGGCCGACCCCGACGTCCTCGGCACCGTTCCGGTCGCCGAGGCCGGCTGGCTGCCGCCCGTCGTACCCGGCGTGTTCTACGCCGTCGGCTACAACTACCCACGGCACATCGAGCACGCCGGCGCCTCGACACCCGAGCGCCCCGAGGTCGGCTACCGGGCCAACAACGCCCTCACCGGCCACCGTTCGCCGATCGTCAAGCCGGCCCAGGTGACCGGACGGTTCGAGGCCGAGCCGGAACTGGTCGCCGTCATCGGCCGTACGGTCCGGTACGCGACCTACGACGACGCCCGCAAGTCGGTCTTCGGCTGGAGCATCGGCAACGACGTCAGCGCCCGCACCTGGCAGCACCAGGACCGCACCTTCTGGCGCAGCAAGAACAGCGACACGTTCAAGCCGATGGGCCCCTGGATCGAGACCGACGTAGACGCCCTCGCCCAGACCACCACACTGCGCGTCAACGGCGAGGTCCGCGCCGCGTTCCCGACCGGAGACATGGTCTTCGATCCCTTCGACCACATCGTCGAGATCACCAAGCACATCACCCTCCACCCCGGTGACGTGCTGTGGATGGGCGCCGAGTCCACCTGCCAGATCGAGCCCGGCGACACCGTGGACATCGAGATCAGCGGCATCGGCGTGCTGTCCAACCCCGTACACCTGGAAGGGAACCACTCATGAGTGCGGAACCCCGTTACATCCACCACGTCAACTTCCCCACCACCGACCCCGACCGGACCGCCGCCTGGTACACCAAGGTCTTCGGGATGAAGCGCATCATGCCCAAGTCCAACACCCGCGTGGTGCTGATGACCCGCGGCAACTTCGACCTGCACTTCACGCCCGTCGAAGAGATGGAGCGCATGGCGCCCTACCACTTCGCCGTCGAGGTCGACGACTGGGACGACTTCCTCGCTCACCTCGAGGAACTGGGCATCCGGCACACCCGGCCGATCGAACGCCCCGAGAACCAGTCCAAGTTCTGCTACATCCACGACCCCGACCACACCATGATCGAACTGGTCCACCACGGCCGCCGCCCCAACTAGACGCGCCAGTACGGGAGTTCACCCCATGCCCTTCGCCGACTCCGACGGCACCGCCATCTACTACGAGCGCCACGGCAGCGGCCCGGCGATCCTGTTCGTGCACGGCAGCGGCGGTCACCACGCCGCCTGGTGGCAGCAAGTGGCCGCGCTGCGCGAGGAGTTCACGGTCGTCACCGTGGACCTGCGCGGCTTCGGCAAGTCCGATTCCGCCATGGGGGAGTTCGACGGCCAGGACTTCCCCGCAGACGTGGTCGCCGTCCTCGACCAGGAGGACATCACCGACGCCATGCTGGTCGGCCAGTCCATCGGGTCCGTCGCCGCGCTGCGCGCCGGTCTGCTGCGCCCCGACCGGGTCTCCTCGGTCGTCCTCGGCCACTCCCTCGGCGGCATCAGCCACGCCGAGCTGAGGGAACTGGCCGCCGCCGACCGGGCCGAGGCCGTGAAGCTGCCGGTGATCGACCGGCTGCTCACCAAGACGTTCCAGCGCGAGCGGGCCGATCTCACCTTCCTGTTCCAGCAGATGGGCACGTTCAACGTCGCCAGGATGCAGGACCTGCGCAACCTCGACACCGACGGCCCGTCCCTTGAGGAGATCCGGGCCTCCGGCGTCGAGGTCGCCTTCCTCGCGGGCGAGAAGGACGCCGTCCTCAGCGTCAAGACCGTCACCCGCGCCCATGAGCTGCTGCCCGGCTCGCACCTGGAGATCGTCCCGGACGCCCCGCACTCCATGTACTGGGAGACGCCGCAGCCGTACAACGCGGCCGTCGCCCGGCTCCGCCGTACCCTCACCGCACCGAAGGAAGCAGCATGAGCAGCCTCACCCTGGCCGCCGCCGAGGAGATCATCGACGCCGCCCACCGGCGCGCCCGGGAGATCGGCAAGGCGGTGAGCGTCGCCGTCGTCGACGCCGGCGGCTTCCCGATCGCCATCCGCCGCCCCGACGGCGCCCGCCCGCTCACCCCCGACATCGCCCGCGCCAAGGCCTACACGGCGGCCGTCATGCAGCGCCCCGGCCCCATGCTGAAGAAGTGGCAGGAGAGCCAGCCCGTCTTCTTCGCCCAGCTCTCCCAGCTCCCCGGCGCCGCGCTGCCGATCATGGCAGCCGAAGGCAGCGTCACCGTCAAGAAGGACGGCGAGATCATCGGCGGGCTCGGCATCGCCGGCGGCACCGCGGAGGAGGACCAGCGGATCGCCGAGGAGGTCCTCGAAGACCTCGGCTACGAGCTGGAGTTCGCCGCGTGGGGCGTCACCGGCGGAAAGGACTGACACCATGGCGGACACGTTCAACTACCGCATCGACCACCACGGCAGCCTGGTCCGGCCCGCGGGCCTGTCGACCGCCGACCCGGAGGCCGTGGCCGCGGCGGTCCGGGACGCGGTCGCCTACCAGCGCGGGCTGCGCTCCACCGTCGTCACCGACGGCGACTTCCCCCGCGAGGACTTCCGCAGCGCGGTCCTCGACGGCGTGTCGGGCCTGCGCCGCAGCGACGAGGCGGGCCCGGACGGGCTCGTGCGCTGGGTCGCCGAGTCGCTGCCCAAGGCCGACGGCCCGCTACTCGCCGACTCGGCCGCCCGGCTCGCCGAACTGACGGTGATCGCCCCCAAGGCCGCGCTGCCCTCCCCGGCGTATCTCGCGGCCACCACCTACCAGCCGGGGCACGGTGTCTCCTCGGCGCGTGACCTGGGCGAGGCCTTCGCGGAGATCGTCCGGGCGGAGATCGGGCTGCTGGTGGCGCGGGGCGTCCGCCTGATCCAGCTCGACAACCCGCTCCTCCTCGACCAGTTGAGCACCGATCCGGGCGACCCCGGCGCCCTCTCCTTCGAGGACGCGCTCGCCGTCGACGCGCTCGCGGTACGACTGGAAGAGCGCCCCGAGGGCGTACGGATCGGTGTGGCGCCCGGCTGGGCGGCCCCGGCCGAGGTGGACCGGGCCCGCGCCGAGCGGCTGTACGCCGAAATCGGCGCCGACCGCTGGATCCTCCCGTTCGACCAGGGCACGCCGGCCGAGCTCGAACTGGTGAAGGCGCTGCCGGACGACCGCGACTTCTGCCTGGGCGTGGTCGACGCGACCGTACCGGAGCTGGAGGACGTCGACACCGTGATGTCCCGTATCGACGCGGTCGGCGAGGTCAAGGACCTGGAGGACGGGGCGGTTTCGCCGTCGCGCGGCTTCGCGAACGTGGCGTCGAGGCCACTGCTGACCGCAGAGGACCAGCGCCGCAAACTGGTGCTGGTCGAGACCATCGCCCGGTACTGCTGGGGCAACGAGTTCTAAGCGCTCCGCTCCGCTGGAAGTGCCACGATCTGCCGTCTGCCGTCTGCCGTCTGCCGTCTGCCGTCTGCCGTCTGCCGTCTGCCGTCTGCCGTCTGCCGTCTGCCGTCCGCCGTCCGCCGTCTGCCGTCTGCCATGTGCGGCACCGTCGTGGCCGGTCGCGCAGTTCCCCTCGCCCCTTCCAGGGACGCTCTCATCGACAGCGCCCCGCAGGGGCGCGGGGAACGGCGCGAGCAGCCACAGACCACCCGCGCCTTCTCCACCCACATCAGCCCGGCAGACGCCGCTAAATCACCTCGGCAAAAGTCACCGTGCGCTCGGTGAGCAACGGCCACACCACCCCCACGACAACCTCCTTGAAGTGCTCGGCCGCCTTGTGCGCCTCGAACCCCTCCCGGTCGACATACCGCTCGTACAACAGAAACCCGCCCCGCTCCCCCTCCACCACGTGCACCTCGTACAGCAGGTTCGCGGGCTCGGTCCGCGTGGCCTCCCGCGCCTTCAGCAGCGCGGCGCGCACCGCGGCCTCGTCGGCGGGCGCGCAGCGGTAGTGGGCGACGACTGTGTATGCCATCCGTTTCCTCCTCAGGACGTGTCCGGCCCGCCCGATTCCAGCATGGATCATGCGCCCGACGGCCCGCGCACGGCGCAATCAATGCCTGCCCCCACGGGGCTGGTGGACCCTCTCCCACATGGTGTGTTGTCGCATCCGGCCCGCACGGGCGGCGCCGCGGACGACGAAGGAAGTGATCTCCATGCGCACCCTGGATACCCTCTTTGGCGGAGAGTGGACGAGGACCGGCGAATGGATCGACGTCCACGACCCCGCCGACGTCCGTACCCCGCTCGCCCGGGTCCCGGCCCTGTCCGCCAAGGACGTCACCCGCGCGTACGACCACGCCGAGCGCGGCTTCGCCGCGTGGAAGCGCACCAGCCCCTTCGAACGGGCCCGCGTCCTCACCGGGGCGGCCCGGCTGATCCGGGAGCGGGTCGAGGAGATCGCCGCCGACGTCACCGCCGAGAACGGCAAGACCCTGGCCGAGGCGACCGGTGAGACCCTGAAGGCCGCCGATTTCCTGGAGTACTACGCCGGGCTGGCCCGCCAGGGCTACGGCACCCTGCTGCACGACGTACGCCCGCACCACCGTACGCACACCCAGCGCGAGCCGATCGGCGTGATCCTGGTGATCAGTCCCTGGAACGACCCGCTGATCACCCCGGCCCGCAAGCTCGCCCCGCTGCTCGCCGCCGGCAACGCGGCCGTGTTCAAGCCGGCCACCGAGACACCGTTGGCGGGCCTGCACTTCGCCCGCGCCCTGCACGACGCGGGCCTGCCCGCCGGGGTGCTCAACGTCGTCACGGGCCGGACCGCCGAGATCGAGGAGGCGCTCCTCGACGACCCCCGGATCGCCGGCATCACCTTCACCGGTTCCAACGCCGTCGGCAACCGCATCCGGCGCCGCCTGGCCGACCGCAACGTCCGCTTCCAGGGCGAACTCGGCGGCAAGAACGCCTCGGTGGTGCTGCGCGACGCCGATCTTCCCAACGCCGCCAAGGCTGTTGTGGCCGCCTCCTTCGGCCAGGCCGGGCAGCGCTGCACCGCCACCAGCCGGGTGGTCGTCGAGCGGCCGGTGTACGACGAGTTCGTCGCGCTGCTGGTCGCGGAGGTGGCGACGCTGACGGTCGGCCCCGGCAGCGACCCGGCGACCACCCTGTGCCCGCTGTCGAGCCCGAAGCAGCGTGACAGTGTCCTCGCCGACCTGAGCCGGGCGGTCGAACAGGGCGCGACCGTCCTCACCGGCGGCCGGGCGGACACCGAGCGGCCCCACGGCTGCTACGTGCAGCCCACCGTCCTCGCCGGTGTCACCCCCGAGATGGCCGTCTGGCGCGAGGAGGTCTTCGGGCCGGTCCTCGCCGTCCGTGTGGTCGAGGACTTCGACGCGGCCGTCGACGCGGTCAACGACTCCGCCTTCGGCCTCGCCGCCGCCGTGTTCACCCGCGACCTCGCCTCGGCGTACCGCTTCGCCGACGAGGCCGAGTGCGGGCAGGTCGCCGTCAACACGACGACCACCGGCTGGGACGTTCACCTGCCGTTCGGCGGATTCCACGACTCCGGCACGGGCTACAAGGAGCAGGGGGAGGAAGTCCTGAGGTTCTCCACCCGCGTCAAGACGGTGGCCGTCCACTTCGGCGCGTGAGCACCGTAGGAGAGACGTGACCACCGTACGAGAGAGAGGAGGACGCCGATGGCTGACGAGACGATCGGCGTGGTCGGCGCCGGAATCGTGGGCCTCGCCACGGCCCGTGAGATCGCCCTGAGCCGCCCCGGTACCCGGGTCGTGGTGTTCGAGAAGGAACAGGAGGTCTCCCGGCACCAGACCGGCCACAACTCCGGTGTGGTGCACGCGGGCATCTACTACACACCGGGCAGCCTCAAGGCCGACCTGTGCGTGCGGGGCGTGGCGCTGCTGCGCGCGTACTGCCAGGACCGGCGACTGCCGTACCAGGAGATCGGCAAGCTGGTGGTGGCCGTCCGCGAGGACGAGCTGGGCCGGATGGAGAACCTGTACCAGCGGGCCAGGAACAACCACGTGCCGGAGCTGCGGAAGATCTCCCGCGAGGAGATCAAGGAGCTGGAGCCGCACGCCGGCGGTATCGCGGCCCTGCACTCGCCGCGCACCGCGATCACCGACTACCCGGCCGTCGCCCGGGCCTTCGCCGAGGACATCACCGACTCCGGCGGCGAGGTACGGCTGGGCTTCCCGGTCACCTCGATCACCACCGTGCCCGGCGGCATCGAGGTGGCCTCCGGGCAGGACCGCGTCCGCGTGGACCGGCTGATCCTCTGCGCCGGCCTCCAGTCCGACTCCGTCGCCCGGCTGGCGCAGGACAGTCAGGAGCCCCGGATCATCCCGTTCCGCGGCGAGTACATGCTGCTGAAGCCGGACCGGACGGATCTGGTGCGCGGCCTCATCTACCCGGTGCCCGACCCCCGTTACCCCTTCCTCGGCGTGCACTTCACCCCGCGTGTCGACGGTTCCGTCGAGGTCGGCCCCAACGCCGTCCTCGCCCTCGCCAGGGAGGGCTACCGGCGCAGCCGGGTCTCGCCCCGGGACCTGCTCGGGCTCGCCGCCTACCCGGGGGCCTGGAAGATGGCCGCCCAGCACTGGCGTACCGGCGTCAAGGAGTACCGCGGTTCCTTCTCCGCCGCCGCCTTCATGAAGGACGCCAGGCTGTACGTCCCCGGAGTCGGCGTCCGGGACGTGGTGCGCGGCGGGGCGGGCGTGCGCGCCCAGGCCCTGGACCGCGACGGCACGCTCGTCGACGACTTCCGGATCCATCGGGTCGGCCGGATCACGGCCGTACGCAACGCCCCCTCGCCGGCCGCCACGGCCTCCATGGCGATCGCCGAACACATCACCGCGGCCGTCTTCGGTGACTCCTGAACGACCTGTTCCGGCACCTGAGAATGCGCCGCGAACAGCACACTTCCGCGCAACAACAGCTTGCGCTCCGGGATCTCCGCAAGAGCTCACGGGCCGCCTAGCGTTCCTTCCACAGCACCCCGAGCCACCCTCCTAGAGAAAGAGTTCGCGCCATGTTCGTCGTCGACACGCAGATCCACATCTGGAAGGAAGAGACCCCGGACCGTCCCTGGGTGCCCGGCGCCCGCGAGCGGATCCGGCTCAACGGCCACCGCGAGGACCCCTTCTCCTACGAGGAGGCCCTGGAGCTGATGGACGAGGCCGGGGTGAACCGGGCGCTGATCCTGCCGCCGTCCTGGGAGGGCGACCGCATCGACTACGCCCTGGAGGCCTGCGAGGCACACCCGGACCGGTTCGGCATCATGGCCCGCATCCCGCAGAACAAGCCCGAAGAGGGCAAGGCGATGCTCAAGGACTTCGCCCAGAACCCGCACGTCAAGGGCACCCGGCTGACCTTCCACCGGCCGCAGGACCGCAACTGGATGATCGACGGCACCAACGACTGGTACTGGCCGGTCGCCGAGGAACTGCGCATCCCGACCATGGTGCACGCGCCGATCTGGAAGCGGGAGCTGGGCGAGATCGCCGCCAAGCACCCCGAGCTGAAGATCATCATCGACCATATGGGCATCATGGCCCGCTGCGTCGACGACGCGATCGGCTACTGGGTCCAGGAGACCGCCGACCTGCACGTCCACCCGAACATCTACGTCAAGGTGTCGGCGCTGCCGGGCTACTCCACCCAGCCCTTCCCGAACAACAACATCCAGAAGTACGTGCGCGAGATGGTCGACAGGATGGGCCCGCAGCGCTGCTTCTACGGCACCGACATCACCCGGCTGCTCGGCCACGGCATCACCTACACCGACACGATCGAGCAGTTCACCAAGCACTGGGACTTCACGCCCGAGGAGCTTGAATGGATCCTGGGCCGCGGTATCTCCGAGGTCCTGAACTGGCCGATCGAGGGCTGAGGGAACACCGGCGATGACCAACACTCCAGGAACCGACGGCGGTGACGCCCTCGTCGCCGCCTTCAACGCCGCCGGCGCCGACTACCTCTTCTGCTCCTCGGGGTCCGAGTGGGCCCCGGTGTGGGAGGCGCTGGCCCGCCGCCACCGCGACGGAGAACCCGCGCCGGAGTACCTCGACCTCACGCACGAGACCGTGGCCGCCGGCATGGCCACCGGCTACGGGCTGATCAGGCGCCGTCCGCAGGGCGTGCTGCTGCACGCGGCACCGGGTCTGCTCCAGGGCTCGATGGCCGTGCACGGGGCGCTGCTGGCCGGCGTGCCGATGGTCGTCGCCTCCTCGGAGTCGACGACCTACGGCGACGCTCCCGGGCACGACCCGGGCGGCCAGTGGTACCGCAACCTCTCGATCGTGGGCGGCCCGCACGGCATCGCCCAGCCGTTCACCAAGTGGTCCACCGAGGCGGCGAGTGTGCACACACTGCCGTCCATGATCACCCGGGCGGCCGAGCTGGCCTGGCGGGCACCGGCCGGACCGGCGTACCTGAACATCCCGCTGGAGATCCTCCTTGAGGAGTGGGACGGCCGCGAGGCCAAGCCCGTCGCCGCGCCGGGCTCCACCCACAGCTCGCCCGAAGAGGTCGACCCCGTCGCGCAGTTGATCCGGGAGGCGGTCAACCCGGTGATCGTCACGGAGACGGCGGGGCGCGAGGTGGGTGGCTTCGAGGCCCTTGTCGCCTTCGCGGAGGCCTGGAACATCCCGGTCGTCGAGCCGGACTCAGCGGTGTGCGGCAACTTCCCGCGCACTCATCCGCTGCACGCCGGCAGCGACATCGGGCCGTGGCTGGACGAGGCCGACCTCATCCTCCTGGTCAACTGCCGGGCCCCCTTCTACCCGCCGTCCCGCCGCCCTGCCAAGGCGCAGGTCGTCGTCATCGACGAGGTCCCGCAGCGCCCGCACGTCGTCTACCAAGTGCTGTTCGCCGACAGGTACTTGGAAGGCAACGTCACCAACACGCTGCGCCAGCTGGCCAAGCGGGCGAAGGATCTCGACGAGCGGGCGGTCGAGGTGCGCCGGGCGGCGCAGGCGGAGCGGCACGCCGCCGAGCAGTCGGCGATCGCCGCGGCCGAGGCCAGGGCCGAGGGCGCCGACGGCATCGACCCGGTGCTGGTCGCCGCCACCCTGCGCAGGCTGCTGCACGGGCAGGACGCGATCGTCGTGGACGAGACGATCACTCACAGCCGGGTGGTCAGGCGCCACCTGCGCGTCACCGACCCCGACTCCTACTTCTACGTCCAGGGCGGACTCGGCCAGGGCATCGCCGTCGCCCTCGGCGTCAAACTCGCCGCGAAGGAAAGGCCGGTGGTCCTCACCGTCGGAGACGGAGCCTTCACCTACAACCCGGTGATCCCGTCGTACGACGCCTCGAAGGCGTACGAACTGCCGTTGCTGATCGTGGTGTTCAACAACCGCGTGTACAAGTCGATGAACCTCAACCACCGCCGCTTCTACCCCGAAGGGGCGGCCGCCGACACCGGCGAGTGGCTGGGCACCGACCTGCACCGGCTGCCCCGGCTCGCCGCGTTCGCCGAGCCGTTCGGCATGCACACCGAGACCGTGGACACGACGGAGGCGCTCACGCCCGCGCTGGAGCGCGCGCTGAAGGCTGTGGCCGAGGGGACGACCGCCGTGGTCGACGTCCTCGTCACCCGATGAGCGCTGCGCCGTAAGCGCCGTTCGAAATCCGCCGGCCGTCCACGGCCGGTCGCGCCCGCGCGGCGGTAGCCGCGGATCGATGCAGTCCCGCGCCCCTGCCGGGGCGCTGTAGCCCAGGAGGCTTTCGCCGCCATGTCCGACACACCCCCCAAGATCCTGGTGCCCGCCGAGGACCTGCGTACCTTCTCCGCCGCCCTGCTGGAGAAGGGCGGTCTGAGTGCCGAGCACGCCCGTACCACCGCCGACGTGTTCGTCTGGGCCGCGCAGCGCGGCGTCGACTCGCACGGCACCGCCCGCGTCCCCGCCTACCTGGACCTGCTCGCCAAGGGCGTCGCCAACGCCGACCCGCATCTCACCGTCGAGTCCACCGCGCCGGCCGCCGCCGTCCTCGACGCCGACCGCGCCCCCGGCCCGGTGGCCCTGACGGCGGCCGCCGACGAGGCGGTACGGCGGGCCCGCGAGACCGGTATCGCCTCGGTGGGCGTCCGCCGCACGGTGCACACCGGCGCCATCGGCTACTACGTCTCCCGGATCGCCGACCAGGGCCTGGTCGGGCTCGGGTTCGTGGCCGGCATGCCCAACATGGGCTACACCGGTGTCAAGGGCGCGGCCGTCGCCACCAGCCCCCTCGCCATCGCCGTACCGGCCCGTGAACACGCCCCGTTGCTGCTGGACATGGCCACCGCCACCATCGCCCTCGGCAAGATCCGCCAGGCCAGGGCGAGCGGCACGCCGCTGCCCGAGGGCGCGGCCGCCACGGAGGACGGCACCCCTACGACCGACCCGGAACAGGCGGTCATGCCGCTGCCGCTGGGCGGTGCGAAGGGTTCCGGGATGTCCCTGGCCTTCGAACTCCTCACCAGCGTGCTGGTCGGAGCCCCGATCTTCGCGTCCTTCCACGCGGGCGACCGCGAGCACCGGCAGAACGCCCTGCTCATCGCCCTGGACCCGGCCGCCTTCGGTGACCCGGAGGCTTTCGTCGGCGCGGTGGACGACACCCTCGGCACCCTGAAGGGCCTGCCGACCGCCGACGGTGCCCAGGGGGTGTTCTACCCGGGGGAGCGCAGCGCGGCCGTCGCTGAGGAGCGGGGACGGCAGGGTGTCCCGGTGGTCCCCAAGGTCTGGCGGGAGCTGACGGAGCACGCCGAGAGGCTGGGCGTGGCGCTGCCCGTCTGACGCTCTTCGGCCGGCGCCGAGCACCTGCCGGGCCGTGCCGGCGCTCAGCGCGGCGGCGGCCCCGCGGTGTCCTCACCCCGGGTCGCAGCCCGCACCCGGCGCGCGATGAGCGCGTAGACCTCCCGCGCCTTCGCGTCGTCCTTGCCGTCGTACCCGTGGTCCGCCCCCGCCACCTCGTGGTGCCCGGCCAGCGCCCCCGCCGCCCGCAATCGCTCCGCGTACCGTTCGCCCTCCGCTCTGAGCAGGTCGTACTCGGCGGTGATCACCAGTGCCGGGGCGATCCCGGTCAGGTCGGCGGTGTCGGACGGGTGGGCGGGGGAGACCAGCGGGTCGCTGCGCCGCTTCGGGTCCGGGACGTAGGACGTGTCGAAGACCTCCGCCATCCAGGGCCGCAGCATCGGTTTGGTGATCGAGGCGCGCTTGTCCGCCGCGTTCGTCGCCAGGTCCAGTGGCGGATAGTGGAGCACCTGGAGCGCGATCGAGGGGTCGCCCGCCGTCAGCGCCTGGCGGGCCACCGCCGCCGCGAGTCCGCCGCCGGCGCTCTGTCCGCCGACGGTCAGCCGGGAGCCGTTCCAGCCCTGCTCGGCCGCGTGCTCGGCGACCCAGCGGACCACCTCGTAGGCCTGGCGGGGCGGGGCCGGGAAGGGATGCTGCGGGGCGACGACGTAGTCCACGTTCACCACGGCCACGCCGGCCTCGGCCGCGAGGAAACGGCACAGCGGGTCGTCGAGTTCGGTGAGCGACATGACGTAGCCGCCGCCGTGGAAGTTGACGTGCACCGGGGGCGAGGGGTCCCCGGACGGCGGCAGATACACCGTGGCGCGGGCCGGGGCGACGGTTGTCGGGACGGTCAGCTCCCTTGTCGTGCGCGGGAACTCGGGAAGCCGGGCGTGCGAGGCGGCGTCGGAGCCGGGACCGCTCGGACGCCTGCTCGCCAGGAGGGTGAGCCGCTGCATGGTCTTCGCGCCGAGGGCGGCGACCGAAGGGCGGGCCAGGAGGGACATTCGGCTCCGATCGTGGACTCTGGGCAGCGGAGTGCGTAAACCTGTGCGGCAACTTACTCGCGTCAAACTTACTTGAGTTACGCAACGATATGGTAAACTGACTGGTATGTCCACAGAACCGCTGCCGGCCGTGCCCCTCGCCTCCCCGGAGGTCGTCGAGATCGAGCGCGCCCTGACGCGCATCACCTATCTGAGCACCCGGGCCCGCCAGCACGAACGGCTGATGGCCCTCGCCGGCGTCCCGCTGGACCGGGCCGCGGTGGCCCTGCTCCGCCAGGTCGCCGACTCCGAGCCGCAACGCCCGGGGGAGCTGGCGCAGCGGCTCGGCGTGGAGGCCTCGCACGTGACGCGCACGGTCCAGCAGCTCCAGAGGTCGGGGTACGTCACCCGCGTCCCCGACCCCGACGACCGCCGCGCCCAGCGGATCGAGCTCACCGACGCGGGCCGGGACGCCGTCCACCGTGTCCGGGACGCCGGAGCGCGCGGCATGCAGCTGGCCCTGGACGACTGGGCGCCCGAGGAACTGCGGCAACTGGCCACGCTCTTCCACCGCATGGTCGACGACTTCCTCGCGTACGCGGTCGAGGACGAGGCCGGCGAATCGGTGCCCTCGGCCGGCACCGTGTGAGGCGCCGGTGTGCGCACGCCCCGGCGGGGAGCGGGCCGGTACCACCCGGTAATATCCGGCGGCAGGTCGTCAGAGGAGGCGTCGTGGCCCGGTCCGAACGTTCACCCCTGCTGTTGGCAGGGCTGCTGGCCGCCGCCGGAGTGACTCACTTCGTGGCGCCGAAGTCGTACGACGCCACGATCCCCAGGGCGCTGCCGGGCTCGCCGAGGGCCTGGACGTACGGGAGCGGGGCCGTGGAGCTGGCGCTGGCGGCCGGGATCGCCCTGCCGCGCACCCGCAGGGCGGCGGCCCGGGCGGCCGCCGCGTTCTTCGTCGGCGTGTTCCCGGCCAATGTGCAGATGGCCGTCGACTGGCAGCAGCGGCCCGAGCCGCTCAGGACCGCGGCCCTCGTCCGCCTGCCGCTCCAGATTCCCCTGGTGCTGTGGGCGCGCGGTGTCGCACACAACGTCGCGCACAACAAGGAGGGCCGATAGATGGCGGGAACCGTAGCGGTCGGAAGCAAGGTCGAGGACTTCGCGCTGCCGGACGAGACCGGTACCACGCGGACGCTCACGGAACTGCTGGCCGACGGGCCGGTCGTCCTCTTCTTCTATCCGGCCGCCCTGTCGCCGGGCTGCACCACCGAGGCCTGCCACTTCCGGGACCTGGCGGCCGAGTTCGCCGCAGCCGGCGCCCGGCCGGTCGGGATCAGCGGGGACAGCGTCGAGCGGCAGCAGGAGTTCGCCGGGAAGCACACGCTCGGCATGCCGCTGCTCTCCGACGCCGACGGCACGGTCCGCGAGCGGTTCGGCGTCAAGCGCGGCATCGCACTGGCCCCCACCAAGCGGGCCACCTTCGTCATCGCCCAGGACCGCACCGTCCTGGAGGTCGTCCGCAGCGAACTGCGCATGAACACCCACGCCGACCGGGCGCTCGCCGCACTGCGCGGCCAGCAGGGCTGAGACGGCCCGTCCCCGCGCTTGATGCGGTGGGACATAGGTCCCATCCTGGGGCGTATGGAGCGTGTCGCGGCCGCGGCGGTCATTGACGCCCTGGGCAGGGTGACGGGGTGGAGCGAAGGCGCGCGGGTACTCACCGGACACCCGGCGGAGCAGGTCGTGGGCCGGCCCGCCGCCGACCTGCTCGCCGAGGCGGTCCCCGCGGCGGCGCTCGCCGCCCGCTCCGGGACCGTCGCCCTGCGCCACGCCGACGGGCGCCGGACGGAGATCGCCCTGACCGCCTGCCCGGTCCTCGGCCCCGACGGCCAGACCACCGGATACGTCCTCACCGCCCACCCGCCTCCGCAGGCCGAGCCCACCCTGGCCGAACAGGCCTTCCAGCAGGCTTCCATGTCCATGTCGGTCTTCGACGTCCGCCAGCGCTACCTCCGCGCCAACGACGAGGCCTGCCAGGTCATGGGCGCCTCCGAGGAGGCCCTGCGCGGCCGCTTCTTCCTGGACACCATCGAGGACGTCCCGCACAGCCAGGGCTTCCTGAGCCATCTGCGCCAGGTCGTCGAGACCGGCCGGCCCACCCGTTACGAGAGCTTCACCGCCGCCCCGGCCCTGGACCGGGACCACGCCTGGAGCATCGAGATGTGGCCCCTGCACGACCGGGGCGGCGAGCTGACCGCCGTCGCCCTCGCCGCCTTCGACAGCACCGAGCAGTACCTGGCCCGGCTGCGGCTCGCCCTGCTCAACGAGGCGGCCACCTCCATCGGCACCACCCTGGACGTGGTGCGCACCGCCGAGGAGGTCGTCGAACTCATCGTCCCGCGCTACGCCGACTTCGCCAGCGTCGACCTGCTCGACTGGGTCCTCTCCGCCGAGGAACTGCCCACCGTCCCGGAGGGGGACATCGTGCTGCGGCGTGTCGCCCACGGCTCGGCGAACGAGGGCACCCCCGAGGCGGCCGTACGGCTGGGCGAGACGGAGGTGCATCTGCCGTCGTCACCGCCGGCCCGGGCCCTGCGAGAGGGGCGCGCGGTGGTCAGCCAGGCCGGCGAGCCGGAGTTCCGCCGCTGGGTCGCGGAGCGCAACACCCGCGCGCCCGAGGGCCGCAAGTACCGTCAGGGCGTCCACTCCATGGTCGCCGTGCCCCTGCGGGCCCGGGGCGTCCTGCTCGGCGTCGTCGTCGGCGTGCGCATGCGCCACCCCGACGACTACGCCATCGACGACACCGTGTTCGCCGAGGAACTCGGCAGCCGGGCCGCCGTCTGCATCGACAACGCCCGCCGCTTCGCCCGCGAGCGCTCCACCGCCCTCGCGCTCCAGCACAGCCTGCTGCCCAGCGGCCTGCCCGGTCAGGCCGCCGTCGAGGTGGCCCACCGATATCTGCCCTGCGGATCACTGGCCGGCATCGGCGGCGACTGGTTCGACGTGATCCCGCTCTCCGGCAGCCGGGTCGGCCTGGTCGTCGGCGACGTCGTCGGCCACGGCATCCGCTCCTCCGCCACCATGGGCCGGCTGCGCACGGCCGTACGCACCCTCGCGGACGTCGACCTGCCCCCCGACGAACTCCTCACCCACCTCGACGACCTGGTGACCCACCTGGCCGCGGACGGCAGCGGCGAGGAGGTCGCAGAACTGGGCGCCACCTGCCTGTACGCCGTCTACGACCCGGTCTCGCGCCATCTCGCCCTCGCCGCCGCGGGCCATCCGGCGCCCGCCTTGGTGCTGCCCGGCGGCGAGGCCGAGCTGGTCCCGATGACCGCTGGACCACCGCTCGGGGTCGGCGGTCTGCCCTTCGAGGCGGTGGAGCTCGACCTGCCCGAGGGCGCCGTCGTCGCCCTCTACACGGACGGTCTGATCGAGGACCGGGACCGGGACGTGGACCGCGCCACCGAGGAGATGTGCCGGGCGCTGAGCGCGCCCGCCGACTCGCTGGAGGCCCTCAGCGACAACGTGCTCAAGGCCGTCCTGCCGGAACAGCCCTCCGACGACGTCGCCCTCCTGCTGGTCCGCACCCGTGCCCTCGGCACCGACCGGGTCGCCACCTGGGACGTCCCGCCCGACCCCGCCGAGGTCGCGCACTTCAGGCAGGCGGCCACCGAACGCCTGGCCGCCTGGGGCCTGGACGAGGCCGCCTTCGTCACCGAACTCGTCGTCAGCGAACTCGTCACCAACGCCATCCGCTACGGCGAACCGCCCATCCAGCTCCGCCTCATCCGCGACCGCGCGCTCATCTGCGAGGTCTCCGACGGCAGTTCGACCTCACCGCATCTGCGTCGCGCGCACGCCTACGACGAGGGCGGCCGCGGCCTGCTCCTCGTCGCCCAGCTCACCCTGCGCTGGGGCAGCCGACAGACCGACAGCGGCAAGAGCATCTGGGCCGAACAGCCGCTGCCCGAAGGGCCGTTGCCGGTCAACCAGGAGTGACTGGGTTACTCGAAGTCGCAGCCCGGGTTCGGCACCGACTCGGAGTACGGCGAGCCGTGCGGGAGGACGTACAGCACGTCGAGGACCAGGTCGGTGTCACCGAGGTTGGCGCCCAGATGCACGTCGCTGGACCCGCCCGACTCGTACACCGTGCCGCCCCGCTTGTAGACGCCGTCCGCCTTGCAGTCGGAGTGGAAGTGGCTCAGCGTGCCCTTCTGGACGTATCCGTACACCGGGCCGTCGTGGAAGTGCCAGCCGGTGGTCTGGCCGGGCGGGACGGTGATCTCCCGCAGGACGTAGTCCGTGTCGCCGATGGTGGTCTGGCTGATCAGCTTGCCCGTCACGCCGGGCCCGGCGGGGGTGGCATAGGCAGTGCCACAGGTCAGCAGGGTGCCGGCGGCCACCGCCCCTGCGAGGGCGGTGCGGAGCGCGGTGCGCATGTGAGGTGCCTCCTGAGCGGAAGTTCGAGTGCCGTCGCGAACATAGACTGCCGCGAGGCGAGTTGGGCCGGAACGGCCGAACCCACGCGTAGTCTGCACCGCCAGGACGCGCCTTGATCAACTCACCGTCCGTTCCGGACCACCTGTCCGGGAATCCCTGCCCTTTCGTACCTGCCGACCGGACGACGCGCCGCCCGGCTCGGTGCGCCGATCCGTCCCCGCTTGTCAGCCGTCCTCGCCGGCGGCCGCCGCGACCTGGGCGAGGGTACGGCCGGAGCGCACCGAACGGGCCCGCCGGGGATCGGGCGTACCGTGCCCGCCCGATCGCGCGGTCCCCTTCCGCACCAGCAGCCAGGCGTCCTCGCCGGCGCTGCCCCGGAAGCGGGTCAGGGCGTAGTCGCCGCGCAGCTTGGCGCCGTGCAGCCGGAAGGTCGCGTGCCCGCGCTCCAGCGACTCCACGAAGCCGACCGGCCGGCCCCTGCGGTCGTGGCTGAGCGGCTCGTACCAGCCGTGGTCCCAGACGATCACGGTGCCTCCGCCGTACTCGCCCTTCGGGATCACTCCCTCGAAGTCCGCATACTCCAGCGGATGGTCCTCGGTGGGCACGGCCAGCCGCTTGTCCCCCGGGTCGGCCGACGGGCCCTTCGGGACCGACCAGGACTTCAGGACCTCGTCGACCTGCAACCGGAAGTCGAAGTGCATCCGGCGCGCGTCATGGATCTGGACCACGAACCGGGGGCGCCCGCCGCCCGGCCCCGCCTGCCCCGACGGCTCCCGGGTCCGCCCGAAGTCACGCCTGTCCCGGTACGTGCGCAGTCGCTCGTCGGCACCCACCGCGGCTCCCTTCGTCACAGGTGCGCCCCGAGTACCCGGCCCCGTCCCTCCGATCAGCCTGCGGTGTGGCCTTTGAACCCGTCCACCCGGTGCGTGCGCCCTCCTGGCCGACCTCACTGTCGCACCCTTTGGCCCGCGCCGGAGCGGACGCCGACGACCCGAGGCCGCGGGACCCGTTCGGCGACCCGGACAGCCTGGAGGGGGACCACGGGCTCGCGGCTAGAACTCCTCGTGGCTGTCCGGGTCGCCGCCGAGACGCTGGTGGGGTCGCTGGGAGACCGCCGCCATCTGCGCGGCACTCAGCCGGAAGCCGAAGACGTCCAGATTCGCCCGCTGCCGCTCGGTGTCCGACGACTTCGGGATGGCCACGGCACCGAGCTGGACGTGCCAGCGCAGGATCACCTGCGCGGGCGTCACCCCCAGCGCCTCCGCCACGCCGACGACGGCCGGGTCCCGGAGCAGCCGGCCGTCCTGGCCGAGCGGGCTCCAGCTCTCGGTGACGATGCCCTTCTCGGCGTGGAAGGCACGCAGCTCCTCCTGCGGGAACAGCGGATGCAGCTCCACCTGGTTCACCGACGGCAGCACCCCGGTCTCCTTCTCCAGCCGCGTGAGGTGCTCCTCGGTGAAGTTGGAGACGCCGATCGAGCGGACGAGACCCTCCTCGCGCAGCTTGGTCATCGCCTTCCATGAGTCGACGTACTTGCCGACCCGGGGGTTTGGCCAGTGGATCAGATACAGGTCCACTGACTCCACGCCCAGCCGCTGCCGGGACTCCTCGAAGGAGGCGAGCGTCTCCTCGTACCCGTGGTGGCGGCCCGGCAGCTTCGTCGTCACCACCACCTCCTCGCGGGGGACACCGCTGCTCGCGAGACCCCGGCCGACCCCGGTCTCGTTGCCGTAGTTCACGGCCGTGTCCACGAGCCGGTAACCGGCCTGGAGCGCATGGTGAACGGCCTGCTCGGCCTGCGTGTCGTCCATCGGCCAGGTGCCCAGGCCGACGGCGGGGATCGTCGTACCGTCGTTGAGCGAGTACGCCGGAATGCTTGTCACGATGGGACCTTCCCTCGGCTGTGTCGTCCCTCCACCCTCAGGGACGGAGTGCGCGGTGATCAAGCGCACGGCGGGGCGCCGGCCGGCTCCACGGTTGCGTGAGGTAGGGGGCGGAGTAGCCTGGACATGATCGTTGCCACCCAGCTCTGGAGGTAGGCGATGTTGATCCGATTCCTGCGACGCCGTATGCCGCACGGACTTGTTCTTCTCGGGAACGGCCGTCTGATCCGAGGGTTCAGCGGCGGCGACTACGACGGTCACGGATACCAGTCCTGACGCGCCTGCACCCGTGAAATGGGAGGAGGCGCGGTGGCTCAGGACACCGATGCCCTCGTGGCCATGACGCGAATCCTTTCACCGCACTGCCGTGTCACCAGATTGTCCGGCGGGGCGCTCATCGCGGATTGGAAGCGGACGCGTTTTCTGGGAATGACGACGGCTGACGTCCAGAAGTTCGCCGGCGCGACGTCTGAGGAACGTGCGGAACTCGTCACCGGTCTCGTCCGAGCCGGATGCGCGACGGCCCGCCGAAAAGCGTACTTGGACGCCGAGATCGGGCTCTGGCTCCGCAGCGTGCACCTGCTGATCCGTACTCTGGGTTTCGGACGCGTCCTTCGGCTGCTGCCGCTGGCCGCCCCCGGCTACGCCCGCGCGGACACGCCTTCTGGGCAGGACGTCGCGCGATTGAAACGAGCGGTCCAAGTACACGGCCGCAGAAGCTGGTTCGTCGACGACGACTGCAAGTCCGAGGCCGTGACGGCATTCGTCCTTCTGCGACGGCGCGGCTTCAAGGCCACGCTGCATGTCGGTGTGCGTGAGCACCCGTTCGCCCTGCACGCGTGGACGGCGGCGGGCGGACTGTGCATTCCGGCCGCCGATCCGCGAGGGCACGCCTTCACGCCGGTTCTGTCGATCGGCAGCGGAAGCGAGTGACATGGAAGCGCTCCGGCTCGACTGGTCCGGGGGCATGGCGAAGCTCTGGACCACCGAGGCCATGGTCCGACAGGGACTCGTGACGACGGCCACCTCTCAGGCCGGCACCGCGGCGGTCGTCGGGTGGGCCGGCTCGGTCCATGACCGCCGGACAGGCGCACGCGCTCTCCTCGACGCCTTCGACCGCTCCGGAGCCGAACCGCCACTGCCGACCGGTGACTTCGCGGCTGTTCTGGTGTACCGCGACCGTGTGTTGCTGATCCGGGACGAGCAGGCACGCATCCCGCTGTTCTTCAGAGAGTCCGATGGCCGCGTGAGCGCTGCGAGCACCTCGGCGCGCAGCCTGGGCGACGCCGCGGAGCTGGAACGCCGTTACTTCTGCCGTTACCTGACCGGGAACCTGGCCCAACAGCACTCGGAGTTGAGCCCGTTCACGGGGGTACACCGTGTTCTCGGCGGCGAGGTGGTGGAGCTGTCGGCCGCCGGGCGGATGCGGGGCCGGGCCGCGCTTCGCGCCTGTCGGGTCGACGGCCCAACGGCTCCGGCCCCGGACGGACTCGGCCTCAGCGTGGCCGGGCAGGACCTGCGCCGCGCCCTGGAGCATGCCGTCGGGCGCCGCCTGGGCAGGACGACCGCATGTCACGTCTCCGGAGGCACCGACTCCACCAGCGTCGCATTGCTCGCGGCGCGCCTGCTCGCGGAGACAGCGGGCACGTCCGCCGACCTGGTCCTGCTCGCCGGGCGCTTCGGCATGGGAGAACTGGCCGGCGAGCGGCCGTACCTCGACGAGGCGATCGAGGCGGTCCGCCGGCACGCACCAGCGGCCCATCCGGTGATCGTCGAGGCCGACGACGTGGCCGACTTCGATGACTTCCAGCGCCATGCGGGAGACCCGGACGAGCCTCATGCCCACGCCTTCCGCGCCCCGTTCTGGAGCAGGCTGCATGCCGACGCGGCGGAGCTCGGCTGCGACATCCTGCTGACAGGCTGCGGAGCCGATCCGGTCGTGGACACCAACCCGCTTCACCTGCACCGGCTGGCCCGCTCCGGACGGCTCCGGGAGCTGACGAGGCAGGCACGTGCCCGTGCCGCGGCCGGTGAACGAGGGGTGCGGGAGATCGTCCGTACCCATGTGGTGCAGCCGACGCTTCCGCTGGTGGCCGAACGGGTCACCAGGCTGGTCCATCGTGGAACGGTACTCGGAGGGCTTGGCAACTTCACCCGCCCGCCCTGGCTGCGACCCGGATTCGCGCGGGCTCACGGCTACCGCGCGGCCAGCATCGCCGAGAGCCGCTTCGTGTTCGGGAGCAGGCCGGAACAGTCGCTCTACGACGCGGCCAACTACCTTGCCGCTCCCGACCCGTTGTCCTGGCGCTACGCACAGCAGCACGGGTTCTTCCTCTCGCACCCCTTCCTCGACCCGGAGGTGATCGCGACGATGCGGCACCTCCCCGCCGACACCACGTCGCAAGGAGGCCGTTCGAAGGCGGTGCTGCGCGCGGCCATGGCGGATCTGCTCCCGCCCGGGATACACGGCCGAACGGCCAAGATCCCCTTCAACGACCTCTACGTCCGTGGTCTACGGGCACACGGCGACGAACTCATCGACCTCTGCCGCTCCGCACGGCATCCGCTGATCGCGGAGATGTTCGACGTCGACACCCTGTGCCGGGCGGTGAGGGAGGCTCAGCTGGGGATGGGCGACTCGTACTCCTGGGACCGTATGAACGGCTCGCTGGCCTTGGTGGTGTGGCTGGAGCGACTGCTGGATCAGCGTTCACCGGCACCCGGTGCGGCCGTGCCGGTCATTGCCGACCCTTGATGTCCCACAGGGTCCGTGCTACCGGGCCCGAATCCACAATGCGGAGGCCGTACCGGTCCTCCGTCGCTTTCTGGGTTTCGTCCTTGCCGCCTTCCTTACTGATGATTTCCGTGATGTTTGCGCCGTGCAGGCCGAACTGCCAATAGACAGTGACGTACCGGGGGTCCCTCGTCCTCTCGTCGATCGCGTTGTTTTCGTGAAGCCTGCTCTTGTAGATGAGGGAGTCGGACTCCTTCTGCTGCTTCAGCCATGGGGGTGCCTGGCTGCTGCTCCAGCTGTAACCGTCGGCGTGGAGCCGTTCAATGGACACGCGGTCCTTGCGCGTCATGTGTGCGCTGGCGTAGAACACTACCTGGTCGTACGGCGTGTCCTTGGGCAGTTGCACGACGACTTGGGTGGTGACGGTGTCGTTCGCGCTGATCGGTTCTCCGTAGCGCATCCATGGTTGGGCGTCCACCAGATCACCCGGCTGGTGCATCTCTCTGCGCGACACCGGATTCGACCGCTCGAGTGTGGACCACTGCTGGGCATCGGCTCGCCACTTGTGGCGGAGCTGGTCCTTCGGGCTCAGCGGCACCCGTTGCCCCATGGCATGGAATTCGGTGCCGAGCACGTCGAAACTCAGATCGCCGTGGTTCTCAAGGGTGATTTCGACCGGCACGGAGAATGCCTTTCGATCCGGACTCATCACCGGGTCCCTCGCGGTCAGCTTGATGACGGGCCGGACCTCCCGCTGGGACGGCAGGTAGAGACTCTGATACCCGAAATTTCCCAGCGCGACGACGGTGGTGGCGAGCAGCGCCGTGGCCACCCGCTTCGGAGCGGGAATCACGGCCAACGTCCGCCACACGGCGAAGAAGGCCCATGCCGAACCCACCGTGAGGGCGCCGAACAACGCCTTGTAACCGATCGAATCGGCATCGCTCAGCAACTCGAAGAAGAACAGCATGTTGGCCACGAAAGCCGCGAACGCACCGAGCAGGGCCACCAGGCCGGAGCTGGGGAAAGTGCGCCACAGCCAGTGGTCCACGAGCGCGGTGGCGCCCAGGAACGAGGTGAAGGCGACGGCGACGAGCACCGCACCGGCGAGGCGACCGGGAAAGGTAAAGGCGCCTGCCAGATCCCTGATACCGAAAGAGCCCAGCATCGCGGCCGTCAGGACGAGGACCAGCAGGGTCGGTACCAAGCACACACGCGACTGTTTGTTGTGCGCCAGAGCCCGTTGCGCCCGCACACGCGAGGAGTCCCGCGAGTTGTTGCGAAGGCTCACGTGGCCACCCGCTGACGCGGCAGGCTGTGCAGCCCCATGCCGACGGCAAGCGGCCTCGCCGGTCGGCGTCGGCCTGCGTCAACGGTTTTCACGGGCTTCTCCTTCGCGGGCCACAGCCGACCGAGGGGTCTGCCGCCAGGGATTTCGTGATCATCGTCTCCGGTGATCCGTTCGATCGCCATTCGCGTGCCTCCGGATGGGAGCCCCATGCGTCACCGCGTCTCCCGCTGGGGTACTTCTGTAGAGGCCGGTACCGACGACCAGCGGAGCGCGCATGACGACGGGAAGCAGCACGGGGAACCAGGCGGCCGAGGTGAAACCCGTCGCCGGGCACATCGGCGCCGAGATCACCGGGGTCGACCTCACCGAACACCTCGACGACGCCGTGGTCGCGCTGATTCGGGAGGCCGTGCTGCGCTGGAAGGTCGTCTTCTTCCGGGACCAGCGGCTGGATCACGCCGGGCATGTCGCCTTCGCGCGCCGCTTCGGTGAACCGGTCGTCCTTGGGCGTCGGGGCAGTGCCTCGCCCGCCGCCTTCCCCGAGGTGGAGACCACCGCCGACCGGCTGGAGCTGGGCGGACGGTTCGGGATGGAGCACGAGGAGTGGCTCCAGCGGCGCCGGCACACCCTGCTGCGCGGCTGGCACTGCGACCACGGTGCCCGGATCGACCCGCCCGCCGCGACCATCCTGCGCGCCGAGACCGTTCCGCCGTACGGCGGCGACACCACCTGGGCCAACCTGGCCGCCGCCTACGCCGGGCTCTCCGTACCCGTGCGCGCCTTCGTCGACGGACTGCGCGCCGAGCACCGCCTGGGCGTCGGCTACCAGCCGCGGCCCGGCGACGACTCCTACCTCCGCCATCTCCTCGACCATCAGGTCGCCTCGGTGCACCCGCTGGTGCGCGTCCACCCGGAGACCGGCGAGCGGGTGCTGTACGTCAACGGCTACTACGTCGAGCAGATCACCGACGTCTCCCGCCCTGAGAGCGCCGCGCTCCTGGAGATGCTGCTCGAACAGGCGGTACGGCCCGAGTACACGGTCCGCTTCCGCTGGGAGCCCGGCAGCGTCGCCTTCTGGGACAACCGGGCCACCATCCATCTCGCGCCCGGCGACAACGCCCACCTCGGCTTCCCCCGGGTCATGCACCGGGTGATGCTGCACGGCGAGGTGCCGGTCGGCGTGGACGGCAGGCCGTCGGAGCCGGTGACCGGCACGGAGGTGGGCCGTTGGTGACTCAGGCGCCCGGGTGCGGCCGGCCCAGTGCCGGGCCCAGCCGGGTCGCCATGTCGGTCAGGATCTGCACGTAGTCCTCGTGCTCGAACGTGAACGGCAGCGCGAACGCCACCTCGTCGACCTCGCGGAACGCGGCGTGCGCGTGCAGCTGTTCGGCGATCTCGGCCGAGGTGCCCACCAGGTCCGGTGCGAACAGCAGCCGCGCCGGCCCCTGCGGGGCCGTGGTGCGGGGCAGCCGCTTGGCCACGTACGCCTCGTACTTGGCGCGCTGCTCGGGCGTGGCGGAGTCGGTGGGGATGACGACCAGGCCCTGCGAGACCCGGGCCGCCTCGCCGTCCGGGTGGTGGGCCCGGAACTCACGGATGTGCGAGAGCTGGATCTCCGCGAAGTCGTACGCGTCCTTCCGGTCCCCGGCCCGCACGACACTGCTGGTCAGGAAGTTCATGCCGTGCTCGCCCGCCCAGCGTGCGGAGCCGAGACTGCCGCCGCCGTACCAGAGCCGGTGCCCGAGACCGGGGGAGTGCGGCTGGACCACGTCGGAGAACACCTCGAAGCCCTCGACCCCGCTGAAGTCGGTGGCAGGCTTGCCCCGGACGTGGTCCAGCAGCCGCTGCACCCGCTCGTAGCTGAAGTCCTCGGCGTCGGCCGTGTCCGGGTAGAGGGCCTCCCTGACCTGGTCGTAGTGCATGGGCGGGCCCACGCTCACGCCGGGGTTGAGGCGGCCGCCGGACAGGATGTCGACGGTCGCCAGGTCCTCGGCGAGCCGCAGCGGGTTCTCCCAGCCCAGCGGGATCACCGCGGTGCCCAGTTCGATACGGCTGGTGCGCTGCGAGGCCGCCGCGAGGACGGCCACCGGGGACGAGATGCCGTACTGGAGGTGCCGGTGCCGTACCCACGCGCTGTCGAAGCCCAGCCGCTCGCCCAGCTCGATGATCTCCAGCGTGGACTCGTGCCCCTTGCCCGGATCCGACCCGTCGAACAGGCCGATGGTGAGGAAGCCCAGTCTGCGCAGGGGGCGGGGGGTGGACGGCACGGGTCCTCCAGCGGTAGTACGTCAGTTCTGCCCCGATTGTGGCACTCGAACATTGCGGGAGTGTGATCAGACGAGCGGGATGGTGATCTCGTCCTCGACCGGTGGATCCAGCTCCTGCGCACGGTTCCCGGTCGCGGCGAAGCAGCGCAGCCGTACCGCCTCCGGGCTCACGTCGAGGCGCAGGAAGCACTTGAAGAAGGGCGGGGTGTAGGTGGCCGAACCCGGGGAGAACAGCTGGGTGTAGATCTTCTTCACCGGCAGCCGGAAGCGGGAGGTGCGGTCCGGGCGGCCGCCGGCGCCGAGCAGGCTCGCCACCAACCGGGTGCGGCGGGTGACCCGGGTGTCCGGGCCGGGCGCGCGGCCGGGCTTGATGCCGAGGCGCTCGGCGATCACGGCCGTCGCCTCCGCCGCGGTGAGCGTGAAGAACCGGGGCATGCGCAGCCGGCGGCCGTACAGCCGGCTGTAGAAGGCCAGGGAGTCGCCGCGCAGCGGGTAGCAGCGGAAGTCGTCCTCGGTGACGTTCGCCACGGAGACCCGCGGGATGGTGTGGGTGGCGTGCATGAAGGCACCGCCGCCGCCCGCGACCACGTACTGGATGGTGCGGCCGGCCACGTCGACCGGGTAGCGCTGGTAGTTGTGGATGTCGCCGCCGATCGCCGCCACATAGTGGTGGGCGGGGTCACGGACGATGTCGTCGACCGTGCCGCCGCCCTCGATCGGGCAGGGGTGGTGCTCGCCGTCCACGTACAGCGGGGAGCCGGTGACCAGGATCTTCGGGCGCGGCCCCCGCGACACCTCCCGCAGCCAGGCGCCCTGTTCGGCGTCGACCGTGCCGAGCAGACCGGTGTCGATGCCGACGATCCGGACCGGGCCGGCGTCGATGGCCCAGTAGGGGCCGGGCTGTACGGCGTGCTGCTCCGGCGTCGGCCGCAACTTCCGGGCCTCCGCCAGGAGTTGCTCGTCGGCCGGGCTCGGCCGGTGCCACAGCAGGGTGCGCCACCAGGCGCGGGAGAGGGGGCGCGGCTTCGGCTCGGGCGGGAGCGGCGGGACGTCGTCGCAGAAGACGCGCATGAACGCGCCGAGGTCCTCGTACCAGTCGTGGTTGCCGGGTATCGCGTATATCGGCGCCGGATAGTCCTGGTACGGGCGGAAGAACTTGGTGCCGTAGTCGTCGGTGGCACCTACCGGATAGATCACGTCGCTCGCGATCACGGCGAAGTCGGTGTCCTGACTCGCCTTCAGGAAGCCGGGCACGACGGCGTACTGGGAGTCGTCGCCCTCACCGGTGTCGCCGATCACCATGAACGAGAACCGGTCGGCCTCATCACGCCGGATCACCTTGTCGGCGGCTGCGCCGGCGGCCGCCCGCTGCGCCACCCAGCGGCTGCGGGTACGGCCGGTCGGGTCGCCGAACCAGGACGCCAGCACGCCGTTGCGGGCGGCCCACATGGTCCTGGGGTTGAACCAGAACAGCTTCTCGACATGGCCCGGCATCAGCCGGCGATAGGCACCGCGCTCGGCCTCGCCCCAGCCGGCGCCTTCTGCTGTTTCGCGTGAGGAGTCAGACACGCGGGCACCGTAGCAACGATCAACGAGCGGGTGAGGCGGAGGGGTTGGTTTCTGCGAGGTGGTCACCATTCGTAGGGGTTGGAGGGGGCGCCGTACGGGCCCTCCGGGCGGGCGGGGGTGCCGTGCCGGCCGGTGCCACCGGGAGCCGGGCGGTCCGGCGTTCCGTAGCGGTCCGGGGTGGCCGGTGCGGTGCGCGCCGCCGTGCCGGGCTGGATCGCGCCGCCGCCCGGTGCCGGGCGCGCGGGACGGCCGTGCCGCCTCCCGGGTGTGCGTCCGCCGCGCGGTCCCGGTGGCCGTGACCGGGCCGCCCGGGGCGGGGGCACCGGCCTGTCCGTCCCGGCGCCCGCCTGCCGGTTCCAGTCTCCTTCGCCGAGGACCAGCAGCGGGTCGAACATCACCACCACCCCGGCCAGCAGCAGGAAGACGGCCGGGCCCAGCAGCATGGGCAGCAGCAGTGAGGTCGGTGACGCGCTCGACCAGGAGGTGGCGGACGCCGGGTGCACATCGACGCTCACGGCCGCCATGGCGGTGAAGTGCATGCCGAACACCGCCAGGCCCATCACCAGGCTGGCGCCCAGGCTCGCCATGAAGCCCCGGACCGACACCGCGGCCCACAGGGCGGCCGTCGCCGCCGCGATCGCGATCAGCACCGAGAGGGCGACCGTGACCGGGGCGTAGTGAATCGTTCCGTCAAGGCGGAGCGCGGCCATGCCCAGGTAGTGCATGGCCGCCACCCCGAGACCGGTGATGACGCCCGCCGTCGAGAGCGTTCCGGCGGTCGCGCCCCGGTAGCCGACCGCGAAGACACCGATGCCGACCACCAGGATCGCCACCGCCAGACTGAGCAGGGTCAGGGCCACGTCGTAGCGGATCGTGGTCTCCTGGACATGGAAGCCGATCATCGCGATGAAGTGCATCGTCCAGATGCCACAGCCGATCGAGGCCGCCCCCAGCGCGAGCCAGCCGGGCTTCCACGACTGCCCGCTGTGGTGGAGCGACCGGACGATGCAGCGCAGCCCCAGGGCTCCGCCCAGACAGGCCATCAGATAGGCCGCCACCGGAGTGACCGCGCCGTAGTGGAACCCGCTTGTCGTGCCGTGCATAAATGCAACTCCCCCCAGAGTCACGGCTGTTGTGGGGGAAGGTACTACGCGCCGGGGGCGTGCGCCCCGGCATTCACCGGGACTTCGGCTGCCGCTCGGACACCACGGGTCGGCGCGGCTTCTCCACGGGCCGTTCTCGGCCGGGGCGGCGCGGCAGCGGCTCAGGGTGCGACGATCTTGATCGCGCTCATCCAGCCGTGCCCCTCGGGGCGGGTCTGCAGGGCCATGTGCAGCAACTGGATGCCCTCCAGTTCGCGGGCGTGGCGCAGTCCGCCGACGACCACCGGGTTGAGCCCGCCGGAGGAGACCAGCTCGGCCACCTGGTCGCGGGCCGCCGCGTCGTCACCCGCGATGAACACGTCCAGCGGCAGCCCGCCGACCTCGCCCGCGACCAGCGCGCCCGCGAACGTGGTGTTGAAGGCCTTCACCACCCGGGTGCCCGGCGCGGCGGCCTCCGCGATCTGCTGGGCGCCGGAGCTGCCCGGCGGTACGGTGAGCGAGTCGAAGGTGGCGAAGTCCACCGGGTTGGAGATGTCGACGACCGTCTTCCCGGCGAGATGGTCCCCGTACTCGGCCACCACCTGCTTGGCCACGTCGAACGGCACGGCCAGCACCACCACGTCGGCCGACCCGACCGCGTCCGGTACGGCGGGTGCCACATCGGCGCCGGACATCCGCTCGCCCAGCGCGTCGGCGAGGTTGGCGGCCTTCGCCGGATCGGTGCCGACCAGCCGGACCATGTGCCCGCCCGCCAGGGCCCGGGTGGCGATACCGCCCGCCATGTTGCCTGTGCCGACGATGAAGACCCGCATGGGTGAGCCCTTTCCGTGGGGTGGGAGCTGGATCAGGATAAACAGGATGAATCGGCAAACCTGTCGCGACTCGGGCTGGGTGCGGGGTGTTTCGCCGTCACGCGGTGGAGCGCGCTCCGTACTGCGGGGTGCCGACGAGGAGCACCGGGCCACTGGGTAGCCTGGCCCGTCATGGGGGACTGGGAGATGCGGCCGGCGTCGCCGGCGGACGTCGAGGCGGTGGCCGAGCTGCGCGCCGTCGTGCTGCGGGACGATCTGGAGCGGCTCGGGCGGTACGACCCGCGACGCGTCCGGCAGCGGCTGCGGGACGGGTTCGACGCGGCCCACACCTGGGTGATCGAGGTGGGCGGCGCCTTCGCCGGCTGTGTCGCGCTGCGGCCGGCTGCCGACGCCCACTGGCTGGAACACTTCTATCTGGCCCCGGAGGCCCAGGGCGCCGGCATCGGTTCGGGCGTGCTGCGCGAGCTGCTGGAGCGGTGCGACCGTGACGGCGTCCGCGTCCGGCTGAACGTCCTGCGCGGCAGCGCGGCCGGGCGGC
Organism: Streptomyces sp. NPDC048417; assembly: GCF_040651615.1. Classification (NCBI taxonomy): domain Bacteria; kingdom Bacillati; phylum Actinomycetota; class Actinomycetes; order Kitasatosporales; family Streptomycetaceae; genus Streptomyces; species Streptomyces sp. NPDC048417. The sequence continues at coordinate 60,484 of NZ_JBEZKI010000043.1, forward strand.
TGTACGAGCGGCACGGGTTCACCGTCGAGACCGCGGACCCGGTGGACGTGTTCATGGTGCGCACGCCGTCCACGTGAGCCCCGTTCTTCCCCGACCGCCTCACCCGGCATAGGGAAAACCCTTGATTGACCTCGACGTGGCTGACATGAGCGGGTCAAGGCTGGAATCCTCGCTCAGCACACGCTTTCTCCATGGCGTGTTCACGGATCACGGACCCCGTATCCCGGTCCTCCCGATCCCGGTCCCCGCACAGCTCAGCTCGTCCCGGACAGCACACCCCGTCTGCCCGGTCTGTCACCGGCCGCGACCCGGCGGCCGCAGCAGGAGGAGTACGAGTGAGACGTCTTCCCCACAGACGCGCCACGGTAGGAGCCGCCCTGGTCTCCACCGTGGCGTTCCTCGCCGTCGGCATCCAGTCGGTTCCGGCGAACGCCAAGCCCGCCGCCCCCCACCCCAGCCCCCTTCGCGCCGGCGGCCTGGAGGCCAAGCTCAGCCCCGCCCAGCACACCGCGCTGATCAAGAGCGCCCGGCAGCAGACCGCCGCGACCGCCCGCACCATCGGCCTCGGCGCCAAGGAGAAGCTCGTCGTCAAGGACGTCGTCAAGGACAGCGACGGCACCCTGCACACCCGCTACGAGCGCACCTACGCCGGCCTTCCGGTCCTCGGCGGCGACCTGATCGTGCACACCCCGCCCGCCTCCCTCGCGGCCGGCACGGTCAGCACCACCTTCAACAACAAGCACACCATCAAGGTCGCCTCCACCACCGCGACCTTCACCAAGACCGCCGCCGCGACCAAGGCGCTCAGGACCGCCGAGGCCCTCGACGCCAAGAAGCCCGCCACCGACAGCGCCCGCAAGGTGATCTGGGCCGGCAACGGCACGCCGAAGCTCGCCTGGGAGACCGTGGTCGGCGGCTTCCAGGACGACGGCACCCCCAGCCAGCTGCACGTCATCACGGACGCCACCACCGGCAAGGAGCTGTACCGCTACCAGGCGGTCAAGTCCGGCACCGGCAACACCCAGTACAGCGGCACGGTGACGCTGAACACGACCCTGTCGGGTTCGACGTACCAGCTGTACGACACCACGCGCGGCGGCCACAAGACGTACAGCCTCAACAACGGCACGTCGGGCACCGGCACCCTGATGACCGACACCGACGACGTCTGGGGCACCGGATCCGGCTCCAACACCCAGACCGCCGGCGCCGACGCGGCCTACGGCGCCCAGATGACCTGGGACTTCTACAAGAACACCTTCGGGCGCAGCGGCATCAAGAACGACGGCGTCGCCGCGTACTCCCGCGTCCACTACAGCACGGCGTACGTCAACGCCTTCTGGGACGACTCCTGCTTCTGCATGACCTACGGCGACGGCACGAGCAGCACCCACGCCCTGACCTCGCTCGACGTGGCCGGCCACGAGATGAGCCACGGTGTCACCTCCAACACCGCGGGTCTCAACTACACCGGTGAGTCCGGCGGGTTGAACGAGGCGACCTCGGACATCTTCGGCACCGGCGTGGAGTTCTACGCGGCCAACTCCTCCGACGTCGGTGACTACCTCATCGGCGAGAAGATCGACATCAACGGCGACGGCACCCCGCTGCGCTACATGGACGAGCCCGACAAGGACGGCGGCTCCGCGGACAGCTGGTACTCCGGCGTCGGCAACCTCGACGTGCACTACTCCTCGGGCCCCGCGAACCACATGTTCTACCTGCTCTCCGAGGGCAGCGGCACCAAGACCATCAACGGCGTCACCTACAACAGCCCGACCTCCGACGGCGTCGCCGTCGCCGGCATCGGCCGGGCGGCGGCCCTGCAGATCTGGTACAAGGCGCTGACGACGTACATGACGTCCAGCACCAACTACGCGGCCGCCCGGACCGCCGCGCTCAACGCCGCGACAGCTCTGTACGGCGCGAGCTCCACCCAGTACGCGGGTGTGGCCAACGCCTTCGCGGGCATCAACGTCGGCAGCCACGTCACCCCGCCGACCTCGGGGGTGACGGTCACCAACCCGGGCAGCCAGTCCTCGACCGTGGGCACCGCGGTCAGCCTGCAGGTCTCGGCGAGCAGCACCAACAGCGGCTCGCTGACCTACGCGGCGACCGGACTGCCGACCGGCCTGTCGATCAACAGCTCCACCGGCGTCATCTCCGGCACCCCGACGACGGCGGGCACCTACAGCACGACCGTCACGGTGACCGACTCCACGGGCGCCACCGGCACCGCCTCCTTCACCTGGACCGTCAGTTCCAGCGGGGGCGGCGGCAGTTGCACCGCCACCCAGCTCCTCGGCAACGCGGGCTTCGAGTCCGGCAACACCACCTGGACCGCCACCAGCGGAGTCATCACCAACGACACCGACCAGGCGGCACACGCGGGCTCGTACAAGGCCTGGCTGGACGGCTACGGCTCGACCCACACCGACACGCTCTCGCAGTCGGTGACGATCCCGAGCGGCTGCACCAACACCACGTTCACGTTCTACCTGCACATCGACACCGCCGAGACCACCACCAGCACCCAGTACGACAAGCTGACGGTCGCCGCCGGTTCGACCACCCTGGGCACGTTCTCCAACCTCAACGCGGCCTCCGGGTATGTGCAGAAGTCCTTCAACCTCGGTTCCTTCGCGGGCAGCACCGTGACCCTCAAGTTCACGGGTGTCGAGGACTCCTCGCTCCAGACCAGCTTCGTCGTCGACGACACCGCCGTGACGACCGGCTGACGTACGGAAAAGGTGAGCGTCCCGCACCCGGACTCCGGGTGCGGGACGCTCGGCCGGGTCAGCTCAGCGGGTCCAGCGTGAGGTACGCCTGCTGCGGGTTGCCGTCGTTGACCAGCGACTCCTGGTTGCCGACGTCGTCGAAGGCGAATGCGTAGGCCTTGCCGTCGGCCATCTGGGCGTGGATCTTGCGCGCGTAGTGATTGGTGACCGTGTCCAGGTAGAAGTCGGCCGGGTTGGTGTCCGGCTGGTTCGCACTGGTCAGCAGCGTCGACCGGTTGAAGCCAGCGCAGAGTGTGCGCGAAATCGGGCCGCGTACCTGGTCGTTGGGCGCGTCGAGCAGGTTGTGGCAGCCGAAGATGCTGTTCGCGTCCGGCTTCTGGAAGCTCGTCACCACCGCTCCGGCGGAGTTGGTGAAGTTCATGACGCTGCCCGAGACCCGGCCGTAGTACTTGGTGTTCGGCTGGTCGGCGAACGGCGTGACGGTCAGGGTCGACGTCGAGTACTTGGACCAGACCCGGTTGACGTAGTCGTCCATGACGGTCGACGGCAGCGCCCCGGTCTCCACGCCGTACAGCGGGGAGAGCGCGCGGAGCACGGTGCCGTCGGAGCGGGTCTGGATCAGGTTCGCCCAGCCGCCGGGCTGCCCGCGCAGGGCGCTGAAGAACCCGTTGTAGCCGCCGGACTTGAGGTGCCCGGTGCTGGCCGTGCTGCCGTCGGAGCGCTGCACCCCGACCGCGTACGGCACCGAGAACATGTCCACCTGGGTGCTGTTGATCCACAGACCCGAGTCGTTCAGCGTGTACTCGGACCAGTTGAAGAGGATGTTGCGGTTGGGGTCGGTCGGGTTCTGCACCGCGGGCTGCACCAGGCCGCCGGTGGTCAGTCTGAAGTCCAGCTTCTGGCCGTAGGAGAAGTAGATCCGGCCGGAGAACTTCGGGATCCGGATCGTCTTCGACTGACCCGCCGCCGGGCCCGTGATCGAGGCGTCCGGCGCGGGGGTCGGCGGGTTGCCGCCGGCCGGCCAGGCGTGGAAGGTGCCGTTCGCGTCGTCCCAGCCCTGTTGGCCGGTGGAGAGCTGGGTGCCGAGGTCGTAGACGTACACCTGGTCGCCGCGGCCGGAGTTGTTGGTGATCTTGAGCGGGATCGTGTCCGGCACCGCCGCTTCGGCCGGGTGCGGGGTGCCCAGGGTGAGCACCCCGCCGATCAGCGCCGCAGCGGCCGCCAGGGGCAGCGTCCGGCGTGCGAGTCCTGTGCGCACTCTCCACCTCCGTGTGGGGTCGGGGTCGTACGGACATTGGTCCGTACCAGTCTGAGAGCGCTCTCAGCGTGGCGGCGGGGCGGGTTCATGTCAATGAGCGGGACGGAATCGGGGGCCCGTCGGCCGACGGGCCCCCGATTCCTGGGACGCGGTGGGATCAGAAGGTGCGCTTCAGCAGACCGAGCAGCGCGTCCCAGTGGCGCTCGTCGGCCTCGGCGGAGTACGACGGGGTGTCGGCCTGGGTGTAGCCGTGGTCGGCGCCCCGGTAGATCTCGCAGGTGTTGCGGACACCGGCGGCGGTGAGTGCCTCCTCGAAGGTGCGGATCTGCTCCTCGGTCATCGACTGGTCCTGGTCGGCGAAGCCGAAGTACACCTCCGCCCTGATCCCGGGGGCCAGCAGGTGCGGGCTGTCCGCGTCCTCGGTGACCAGGCGGCCGCCGTGGAAGCCGCCCGCGGCCGCGACCCGGTCCGGGAACGCGGCGGCGGTCCGCACGGCCAGCCGGGCGCCCATGCAGTAGCCGGTGATCGCGACCGGCCCGTCGGCCACCAGCGGGCTCTCGGCCAGCCAGTCGAGGTAGGCGGCCGAGTCCCGGTCGCTGAACTCGGGCGTCAGCGACATCATGATCGGCATGATCCGCTGCCAGATCGTCGGGTCCGCCGAGGGGTCGATGAACTCGGGGAGGTCGATGACCGGCGTGCGGCCACTGCGGTAGAAGACGTTGGGGACCAGCACCGTGTAGCCCGCGCCGGCGAGCCGGTCCGCCATCGACTTCAGGTGCGGGCGAATGCCGAAGGCGTCCTGGTAGAAGAGAACGCCGGGGTGCGGGAGTCCGTCGGCGGGGTGGGCCAGGTAGGCGTCGGCGACGCCGTCCTCGGTGGTGATGTCCACGTCGGTTCCCTGTACGGCGGTCATGGCGCAGTGCCTCTCTGTGGAGTCGGCGTCGGGTCGGGGGAGGCCCGGCGCGGCGTGTCACGATCATCGTGGCACGCGAAGGTGAGAGGGCCGTCGCGCGGGGACCCCGGTGTCACTCGAAGCGCGAGGTGTCTCCCGCGCCCCGGCGGACAATCGCCGCCTCGCCGTCGGAGAAGTCGATGACCGTGGTCGGCTCGGTGCCGCAGTCACCGGAGTCGACCACCGCGTCCACCTGGTGGTCGAGCCGGTCCTTGATCTCCCAGCCCTGGGTCAGCGGCTCCTTCTCGTCCGGCAGCAGCAGGGTGCTGGACAGCAGCGGCTCGCCCAGCTCCGCCAGCAGTGCCTGGGTGACCACATGGTCGGGGATACGGACCCCGACGGTCTTCTTCTTCGGGTGCAGCAACTTGCGCGGCACCTCCCGGGTCGCCGGCAGGATGAAGGTGTAGCTGCCGGGGGTCGACGCCTTCACGGCCCGGAACACGTCGTTGTCGACGCGCACGAACTGGCCGAGCTGGGCGAAGTCGCGGCACATCAGGGTGAAGTGATGCCGGTCGTCCAGGTGCCGGATGCCGCGGATCCGGTCGATGCCGTCGCGGCTGCCGAGCTGGCAGCCCAGCGCGTAGCAGGAGTCGGTCGGGTATGCGATGAGTGACCCCGAGCGCACCGCGTCGGCGATCTGGGAGATGCTGCGCGGCTGCGGATTGTCGGGGTGCACGTCGAAGTACTTCGCCATTCGACGAGCTTATGCCGTACGGGGCCGGAGGGCCGCGTGGACCCGGCGGGACGGGTACGGCCCCGGGTCGGTGTGGACCCGGCGGGACGAGTGACGGTCGTGGGTCGGTGTGGACCCGGCGGGACAAGTGCGGCCCCGGGTCGGTGCGCACTTCGTGGGACGGGTGCGGCCCCTGCCGGCGTGATGCCTGGCTCCGACCGGGGAGGCGTTTCCCGCCGCCGGGTGCCGCCTCTCCCGAAGCCCGGCGGCGGGCGCCGGTCCGTCCCGGCCCGCGTCTTCGGAATCCGTGTGCATACCCGCCGGATTTCCGGGCACCCGCATAGGAGCCGCCCGAGGGCCCTCCCCCCGGCCCCGGGTGAGGCGTTCTCCGCCGGCGGCCCTTCCCCCGAGGGCCGTCGGCGGAGGTGTACCCGGCGGTCGGGACCTGCCCAGGTTCATCGGGTAACGTCCGTAGGCCGGGGCAGACGCTAGGGACGAGGAGCAGGGCGAGATGGCAGGCCGGGACGGCGAGGGCCCGCACCCCCCGACACCCCACGGCGACACCTGGGCCGCGCAGCTCCTCGACCATCTGCGCCCCGGCGCCCGTGACCCGCGCCGCGTGGTCGCCTGGCTCGCCCGCGCGGTGCAGGCGACGGTCTGCCTCCAGGGCGCCGACGGCACCCTGCTCGCCGGGGAGCGGCTGTCCCTCGACGACGGCCTCGTCGCCGAGGTGGTCACCGGCCGGATCTCCGCCGCCGCCGTCCAGGACGGCGACCGGCATCTGCGGCTGGTCTCCGTCCACGCCCCCGAGCCGCGCCCCGCGGCCGCCTCGCTGCTCGCCGTGGCCCGCGCCACCCCCTTCGACCGGCGCGCCGCCGAGATCGTCACCCACACCGCCGGCATCGTCGAACTCCTGCTGCGCGAGCGCGAGTCGACGGCCGCCGGGCGCCGGCTCCGCCGGGCCACCGCCGATCTGCGCCTGGCCATCCTGCAACTGCTGATGGTGGAGGACACCGTCTCCGCCCGGCGGGTCGCCGCCGGGCTGTGGCCCGGCCTCCTCGACACCGACAGCGCCTGCGTGTACGTCGTCGAGGGGCACCCGGCGGAACGTGACGGGCTCGCCGAGGACTGCCTCGACATCACCCGCGGCCAGGCCCTGGTGGTGCGCTGCCCCGCCGTCGACGGCCATGTCATCGTCGTCAGCCCCGCGTCCAGGGCGGGTCAGTGGCTGCGCTCGCTGGTCGACGGCCGCCCCGGGACCTTCCTCGGCGGCAGCGTCCGGCAGAGCCTCGCCCGCACCGCCACCGCCTACGGCCAGGCCATCAGCGCCCTGGCAGTCGCCCGCTTCAGCCCCGGCCAGGCCGCCGTCTACGCCGAACGCACCCACCCGGAACGGCTGATGGACCCCGCCGCGCTGCACGCCTGGTCCACGACCGTGCTCCGCCCGCTGGACACCCTGCCCCACCACACCCGCGCGGAACTCCTCGCCACCACCCGCCTCGGCCTGGAGTTCACCGCCGTCAGCGCGGCCAAGGTCCTCGGCGTCAGCCGCAACACCGTCCGCGCCCGCATGGACCGCGTCGAGGCCCTCCTGGGCGCCGATTTCTCCGACCTCGCGGTGCGCGCCACCGCTCATCTGGCCCTGAACACCCAGGCGGCCCGGACGGAGGACCTCGCCGCTGCGGCACCGACGGCGTCCGGCGCGCGGCTCGGGGACCTGCTGGCCGGGCCCGGGCTGCGCGCCTGGGCGCACGACCTGCTGGACCGGCTGACCCGGGACAGCCGTGACCTGCGCGGCACCCTGCGGGCCTGGATCGCCGCCGGCGGCAACGCGGAACGCGCCGCCCAGGACCTGGGGGTGCACGCCCAGACGGTCCGCGAACACGTCCGGGGCGCCGAACCCGTCCTGGAACGTCAGCTGCTGGCTGTCGGCACCGACCTGTACGAGGTCGTCCTGGCCCACCTCGCCCTCGGGGACCTCACCGCACCAGCGCTGCTCCGGGCGAATCCGGGCCAACCGGACTCACCTGTGCACGGGTGAGCCCTCCAGGTGCCCGATCGGGCATCGCTGCGATACCCAACGGCCGGATCCGCACGTATCTTCACGTTCCGCGGGGGCACGACCGGAACGGGGGACCGGTCGCAGCCCCCGCGACCTCTGGACCCGGGTCCCCGCGACCGCCGGGCTCACACCCCCAGCCGTACCGGGATCTCCTGCCAGCCGAAGGCGATGAACGACGGCACCTGCCGCAGCTCCTCCGCGCCGACCGCCAGCCGTAGTCCCGGGAAGCGGTCGAACAGGGCGGGCAACGCGGCGAGCGCCTCCGCCCGGGCCAGCGGCGCGCCGATGCAGCGGTGCACTCCGAGCCCGAACGAGAGATGGTCGTCGGCCCCGCGCGCCGCGTCGAACACGTCCGCGTCCGGCCCGTAGCGCTCCGGATCCAGGCCCGCCGCCGCGTACGTCGTGATGATCGCGTCCCCCGCCGGAACGGTGACGTCCCCGACCTTCAGGTCGGTCACCGCGAACCGCAGCGGCAGCGAGGCGATCGACGGATGAAGGCGCAGCGTTTCGTCGATCACCGCGTCCCAGCCGACCGTCCCGGCCCACACCGCCGCCAACTGCGCCGGATGCGTCAGGAGTGCCACCGCCGCGTTCCCGATCAGGTTGACCGTGGTCTCGAACCCGGCGCCGATCACCAGCAGCAGCGTGTACAGCAGCTCCTCGTCGCTGAGCCGGTCACCGTCCTCGTCGCGGACCCGGATCAGCTCCGTGGTCATGTCGTCGCCCGGGTGCTCCACCTTGTACGCGATCAGCCCCCCGAGGACCGTGCCGATCCGCTCCTGCACGAACGCCGCGTGCTCCGGGGTCGGATCGGAGGTGTCCATGATGGCCGCGATGAGCCGGCCGGTGTCCTCCCGCATGTCCTCGGGCACACCGAACAGTTCGCAGATCATCCGCATGGGAAGGGGCTGCGCCAGCCCGGCCCGCAGATCGACCGCCGAGCCGTCGGCGCCCGCGACGGCCACCGCGTCGAGCAGCTCCTCGGCGATGGCGGCGACGCGCGGCAGCATCGCCTCGGTCCGCCGGTGCGTGAAGCTCGGCGCCACCAGCTTGCGCAGCCGGGTGTGGTCGGGGCCGTACGCGGAGAGCATGTTGACCACGCCGATCCAGCTGACCACCCAGCCCCAGGAGGGGTGTTCGCCGATCTCCGGCCACAACCGCCAGTGCTTGCGAGGGTCCTTGCTGACCCGGGGATCGAGGATCAGTTCCTTGAGGACGTCGTGGCCGGTGGGTGCCCAGGCGGGTATGCCGCCGGGCAGTTCGACGGGCACGACGGGGCCGAGGGCGCGCAACCGTGCGCTCTCCGCCGGGATGTCGGAGCCGAACGGGTCGAGAGCGATGCGGTCGGTGACGGTCACGACGACTCTCCAGGCTGGTCGGGGGAGCGGGGGCTGAACCGGACGGGCAGGGACGTCAGCGAGCGGTGGAACGGGCCGGGCCGCCAGCTGAGCCGCTCGCGGGGCAGGACCGGGTCGAGGTCGGGCAGCCACAGGGTGAGCCGCTCGATCGCCTCGGTCGCGATGAGCAGCGCGTGGTGCCGCACCGGGCAGGCGTGCGGGCCCGCGCCCCACGACAGGTGCGAGGCGTCACCGCCCCGCCGGCCGCTGGAGACCTCCCGCTCGGCGAACAGGCCCATGGCACCGAAGGAGACGACCACCGGGATCGCCGGCCTGACCCACGCCCCGTGGAAGGAGACGGGCCGACGGGCGTAGTAGATCCCGTAGTTGGCAAGCGGGGTCTCGTGGTGCAGCACCTCGACCACCGCGTCCATGACCGGGCGGGCGCCGCTGGTCAACGTGGAGTAGTAGAGGGAGTTGCCGAGGATCCGGGACAGCGCGTTGGACACCAGGTTCGTGGTCGGCTCGTACCCCGCGCCGAGGGTGAGGAAGACCTGCCAGGTGACCTCCTCCGGGGTCAGCCCGGCCGGATGGTCCAGGAGCATGCTCGGCAGGTCCTCGCCGCGCTCGGCGACCTTGGCGGCGACCAGCCGCAGCACGTAGTCGGCGAACTCCGCCTCGCCCTCGGCCGCGTGCGCACCGCCCTCCATCATCTTCAGGAGGCCTTCGTTGAGCCGGTCGCCCTGGCTGTCGGGCAGCCCGAACAGGTTGTTGAACACCAGCGCCATCAGCGGCCGGGTGAAGTCGGCGACGAGATCCGCCTCGCCGCGCGGCCCGAAGCGGTCCACCAGCAGCCGTACCGCCCGGTGCACCAGTGCGCGCAGATCGTGCGGCTCGATCAGGTCGAACACGTCGATGAGGCTGGTGCGGTAGCGGATGTGGGCGTCGGCGTCGGAGAACAGGGCGTTGGGCCGCCAGCGCATCATGCCGAGCAGCGGGGAGTCCTCGGGGACGGTGGCCTCCCAGCCCCGCGGATCGTGCGAGAAGGTCTCCACGTCCCGCAGCACATCGAGGGCGGCGAGCCGCTCGGTGATGACGTACGCGGGCGTGCCCGGCGCGAGTTCCGCCCAGCCGACCGGGCCCTGGGCGCGCAGCGCCGCGTAGTAGCCGTGCGGGTTCCGGGCGTAGCCGTCCTCCCACAGTCGCACCGGTCCGGAGATGGTGAAGGACTGCTGCGCGGTCATCGGGCCTCCGCCGGCCGGTCGTCGATCAGATGCTGTACGAGGGCGAGCAGCGCGTCGACCGAGGAGTGCGGGTCGCGGGCGTCACAGGTCACCATCGGGGTGCCCGGCTCCAGGTCCAGGGCGGCGCGCAGTTGTTCGCCCGTGTAGTGGCTGGGCGCGTCGGGAAACGCGTTGAAGGCGACCGCGTACGGCAGCCCCGCCTCCTCCACCAGGCCCAGCACGTCGAAAGAGGCGTCTATCCGCCGGCTGTCCACCAGGACCAGGGCGCCGAGCGCCCCGTAGGAGATGTCGTCCCACAGCGTCCGGAACCGCTGCTGCCCCGGCGTCCCGAACAGATAGAGCACGATGCCGCCGGCCAGACTGATCCGACCGAAGTCGATCGCGACGGTCGTCGTCTCCTTCTCCCGCACCCCGTCGAGCTCGTCGACATGGGCGGAGGCCTCGGTGAGGTGCTCCTCGGTGTGCAGCGGGCGGATCTCCGACACCGCGTCGATCAGGGTCGTCTTGCCCACCCCGAACGGCCCGGTGACCAGGATCTTCACCAGGTCACGGGCGCTGTCGGGGAGATGGGTGCCGCCCGTGCGGGGCAGCTCACCGGTACTTGAGGGCGCGGAGGCCATCGGCCACTCTCTTCAGCAGGTCGGGGTCGAACCGTTCGGCGGGCGGGATCGGCGCACGGGCCTGGACCAGGTCCCGGTCGACGAGGTCGGCGGCCAGCACCCGGACGGCGGAGACCGGCAGCCGCAGCAGCGCCGCCGCCTCCACCAGCGTCAGCGCGCCATCGGACAGCAGCTCCAGCAGGGCCTGTTCGGCGGCGGGCAGACCGGCGGGCAGGGGGGTCCCGTCGCGGGTGAGCACGGTCAGCCGTTCCAGATGCGGACGGCTGGGCCGGGCCACCCCGCCGGTCGACAGATACGCGGGGACCAGGGGACGGCCGCCACGGCGGCCGGTCATGCCGGCGCGCCGCCGTCGGAGCCTCTGGGTGCCGCCGCCATCGCCTTCTCGCCCAGCCGGGCCACCTGCGAGTGCACCCGGTGCGCCAGTAGGTCGAGCCGCACCTCCGGGTCGCCGTAGGCCGCCACACAGGTGCCGTGGTCGGTCGGCACGATCAGCACGTACCCGTGGTCCGACTCGATGACCACCTGCCGCACCTCGGCCCGGTCCCGGTCCGCGAACGCGGCGGCCGCGGCCCGGCAGGCGCCCTGCACGGTACTGGTGATCGCGGCCACCCGCTCGGCGGTCGCCTGGGACAGGGCGTCGGTGTACCCCGTCGCGAGACCGTCCCGGGTGAGCAGGACGGCGGCCAGTACATGCGGTACCTGCAGGATCGGATCCAGCACCCATGCCGTCTCGCCCGCATCGCGGCTGGTCATCTGGCCGCTCCTCCTTCGTCGTCGGTCCGTTGGGGATCGGGCGCGCCGGCCCGCTTGGGGGTCCGCGCCGCCGCGGTGCCGTACTGCAGGGCCGCGAGCGCGGCGGCCGCCTCCTCGGGGCGCCGGGCGGCCGGCTGCTGCTGCGGTACGCCGGGGGCGTCGGGACGGGTGCGGCGCCGTCGCTGCGGCAGACCGTCCAGGTCGCCCGGCCCCTGGTGGCCTGGGGCGCGTTCGTGCTCGGCCGCGGCGGGCGCCGATGCCGGTGCGGCCGGAGCCGGTGCGGCCGGAGCCGGTGCGGCCGGGGACTCGGTCGACGGCGGCTCGTGCGCGGCCGGTTCGAGCGCCGGCTCCCGGCGCACCACCGAGCGCTCGCGCGTCGAGCGCGGCGCGCTGGCCGAGGGCGGCCGTACGCCCGGGTCGATCCGGCCGAGCAGATGGCTGTCGACCCGCAGCACCGCGCGCACCCCGCCGTACGGCGAGGGGGAGGAGACGTCGACGTTCAGGTCGAACTGGCGGGTGAGCTGGCCGACCGCGGCCAGGCCCATGCGCGGCGGATCGCCGAGGTCGGTCAGCAGGATCGGGTCGCTGCCCGCCACCAGCCGCTGGCCGCGGGCCCGTTCGTCCTGCGTCATGCCGAGGCCGGCGTCGTCGACGGTGACGCACACCCCGTGGTGGACGTGTTCCAGATTGACCACGACCTCGGTGTCCGGTGCCGAGTGGCGCAGCGCGTTGTCGAGGAGTTCGGCGACGATGATGGCGACCGGCTCGACCGCGTGGGACACCAGGGCGGTGCCCGGCTCCAGATGGTTGTGGACCGTGACCCGGTGGTAGCCGGCGAGCCGGGCCTGACCGCCGGTCACGGCGTCCACCACGTGGGACTCCTCGCGGGCCAGCCCCACCCAGGCCCCGCACACGACCGCGGCCACCTGCGCCCGCCGCAGCGACTGCTCGTTCTCGTGGTCCAGAGCGAACAGTGTCTGCGCCAACTCCGGTTCGTCGTAGCGTTGCTGGAGCCCCCGCAGGGCGTCCTGCAGGCGGTACAGGGCGGCCTGGATCTCCCGGGTGGCGCCCCGCAGACCGGCCTGCGCGGCCGCGTCGATCCGGGTGCGCTGTGCGGTCAACTCCTCGCGCAGTGCGGTGAGTACGTACTCCAGCGCGATCCCCGTGGGGGTCCCGGGCGTGTTCTGCCCGGCCGGACCCGGCACCTTGAGGTGCGGATGCGTGAGCTGCGCGGCGGCCGCGGGCATCCGGCGGGCGGCCAGATGCTCGACCTCGGAGATGAACGCGCTGTCGGCGCCCGTCAGTTGGGCACGCAACTCCTGCACCTCGGCCCGCAGTGCCGCCTTCTGGCGCCGGGCCCGCAGCAGACTGCCGCCGAGGGCGAGCGCGGAGAGCGTTCCGGCGGCGAGACCACCGGCCACCAGTTCCGGCAATTCGATCATGGAATGGGTTTCCAGGGGGAGTAGGGCAGCAGTGGGCACGGGGAGCCCAGGGCCCTCCCATGTGGCGCTCGCAGCACAGTACACACCGTCATCGACCGGTCCCGCACGGTGAATCGTTACATCAATTCGAATCTGCTCGGTGAGTGTTCGCTTCTGTGTCAACTGTCGGAAATGCCATGCGCAGAGGGCGAGTTGGAGCCGTGTGCGGTTCGAGCCGTCAGCGCGTGGCGGCGGCCGGCGCCGGCAGGTCGAAGACGTGGGCGGGCGAGATGACGTGGGTGATCGCCTGGCCGAACAGCGTGCTGGGCTCGATGTTCCCCCGGTAGCTGATGTCGGTGTTCAGCAGGACGACCACGGTCGTCCGCGCCGACGGCAGATAGACGGTCAGGGCCTCGTAGCCAGGCAGTGAGCCGTTGTGCCCGATCCAGCCCTGGACGTCGAAGATGCCGAGTCCGTACCCGGCGCCGGGATCCCCGTCGGCGGAGTCGTCAGCCGCTGCTTCTGGACGGCCGGGCCGATCATGGTCGTGCCGTCGGGGAAGACGCCGGTGGCCGCCGTGCGCGCCCAGGTGTGCAGGTCGTCCAGGTCGGAGATCATCGCGCCGGCCGCCCAGGCCCAGGAGGGGTCCCAGCCGGCGGTCTCCTCGACCTTTCCGGTCGCCGTCTGGTCGGTGTAGCCCTGTGCGTGCGGCGTGGGGAACGCGTTCCCGGCCGGGAACACCGTGTGGCTCATGCCCGCCGGAGCGAGGACGTGCTCCTGGAGGTAGTCGCCGAGCCGCTGTCCGCTCTCCTTCTCGACGAGCAGGCCGAGCAGGATCAGGTTGGTGTTGGAGTAGGAGAACTTCTGCCCCGGCTGGAACAGCACCGGGTGCCTGAAGGAGTAGGCGAGCAACTCCTGCGGGGTGAAGGGGCGTTGCGGATCCGAGGTCAGCGCCTTGAAGAAGCTGTTGTCCTCGGAGTAGTTGAACAGCCCGCTGCGCATCCCGGCCAGGTCCCGGAGGGTGATCCGGTCGCCGCCCGGCACTCCGTCGAGGTACTCGCCGATGGGGTCGTCCAGGCCCACCTTGCCCTGGTCGGCCAGTTGCAGCACGGCCGTCACGGTGAACATCTTGGTCTCGCTGCCGATCCGCGTGTACAGGTCGGGCGACATCTTCTGTCCGGTGTCCTTGTTCGCGACCCCGAACGAGCGAACGTAGTCGGGCCGGCCGGGTGTCCAGACCCCGACGGTCACCCCGGGCACGTCGGCCTCGCGCATGACCTTCCGCACAGCCGCGTCGAGTCGGCGGGCCACGGCCGGGGTCATGTCCCGGACGTCCGTGCTGCCGGACGGTGACGGGGTGGTCGAGGGCGCGGCGATCGCGGCCGGTGCGGAGGCGGCCGCCCGGCCGGCCGGCGGCACCGTCAGTGTCCCCAGCACGACGGCGATCGCGGCCCCGCTGCGCAGCATGGCGGACGTGTGCGACATGGGCTGACTCCAAGCACGTGAGAGGGACGTGCGATGGGGTCGGACGTCAGAACCCTGGCTCCACAGGATACGAGCGCGCGTCCGACGGCGCCTGTCGACCGGGAGACGCCGGAATGCTTGTAGGACAGGTGGCCGGGTCCGATCGGGGGGCTGTGCTCACCCGACCCGGTGAGCGCGTCGGACGGCGCGTACCACCGGCGCGTTTTCGGGCGTTGCTCCGGCATGGACGGATCCTCACCCACGCCCTGGCGCCCGGCCCGGGAGCCGCGCGCCCTCCGCTCCAGCGAGCCGATCTACGCCCAGCTCCGGCAGGAGTGGCGGGATCAGGGCCGTACCGTGCCGGCCGAGCCCGAGAGCCGGCGCGCCATCGTGTTCGTCCCGCCGCCCCGCCGCTGACCTCGCTACTCCCCGCACATCGGGGCCAGCACCGCCAGCGCCCCGTTGGCCTCGCGCAGGGCCAGCTCCAGCGTGCCCGGCGCATGCAGCGCACCACCGCCGTCGGGCGGCACCAGCCACTCCAGATACCGCGCCGGCCGGTACGGCGGCGGTACGGCGACCCAGGAGCCCTTGGTCGCATAGCGCAGACCGGAGCCGATCCAGCCGCCGGACGGATCGGGCGGCAGGAAGAAACCGACCCGGCCCGCCGCGCTGTCCACCAGGGTCGGGCCGGGCACCGGGAGCGAGGGCCGCCACAGCAGATCCAGCGTGAGCAGACCGAGCCGGTCCGGGACGCTCAGCACATCCCAGTAGCGGCCCGCCTCCAGCAGGGCGACGCCCTCCCCGTGGTCCCACTCCCGCTTGCACGCCCGGGGGTCCGCCGAGGCCGCCGCCAGCCATTCCACACCCTGCATCCACATCGCGTTCGTCATGCACTGCTCCCGGGGATCACCGCTCGCCTGTTTCGGGCGCAGGGAACGACCGACACCGGGCACTCGGCGCGTTCGCACGCCAACCCGGCATATGCATGCTGGTAGATATTTCTATGTGGCGGAAGGGGTGGCGAACCCTGGCGTTTTGGGGCGAATGTTCGAACGTCGAGTGCCAGTGCGCTTGCTTCGCGGTGTGCGGGACGACTTTCGGGCAGGGCTGCGCGCGAATCCGTCGTCGCATCAAGTGATTCGAGCGTCAGATCTTGAAGAGGCGCTGATATCGGTCGTACCATCCCGGCATTCCGTCGCCGCCGCTCCCGACCTGGGGTACTCTATGGACCGCACCCGACTGCACGCCCTGCTGGCCCGGGAGAGCGCCGAGGCCGAGCGGCGAAATCCCCGCTCCCGGGCTGCATATGCAGACGCCGGCCATCTCTTCGGCCGGGTCCCGATGACCTGGATGAACAAGACCGCCGGCGCCTTTCCTCGCTACCTGGCGACCGCGCGCGGCGCCCGGGTCACCGACGTCGACGGGCACACCTACATCGACTTCTGCCTCGGCGACACCGGCGCGATGGCCGGTCACTCGCCGGCCGTGGTGACGGAGGCGGTGCACCGCAGGTTCGCCGAGCAGGGCGGGGCCACCGCGATGCTGCCGACGGAGGACGCGGAGTGGGTGGGCGCGGAGCTGACCCGCCGCTTCGGGCTCGCCCGCTGGAGCTTCTCGCTCACCGCGACGGACGCCAACCGGTGGGCGATCCGGCTCGCCCGCGCCGTCACCGGCCGCCCGAAGATCCTGGTGAACAGCTACAGCTACCACGGCAGCGTCGACGAGTCCCTCATCGTCGTGGGCCCCGACGGCAAGGGCGTACCCCGCCCCGGAAACGTCGGCGCGCCCTGTGAGGTCACCCTGACCAGCCGGGTCGCCGAGTTCAACGACCTCGCGCAACTGGAGCGCGAGCTCGCCCACGGCGACGTGGCCGCCGTCCTCATGGAACCCGCGCTCACCAACATCGGCATCGTCCTGCCGGAGCCCGGCTACCTGGCCGGCGTGCGCGCCCTGACCAGGCGGTACGGCACGCTGCTGATCAACGACGAGACGCACACCTTCTCCGCCGGCCCCGGCGGCTGCACCGCCGCCTGGGACCTGGAGCCGGACCTGCTGACCATCGGCAAGGCCATCGGCGGCGGCATCCCGGCCGGCGCCTACGGCCTCTCCGCCGACCTCGCCGAGCGCCTGCTCGCCCGTGCCGACCTGGACCTGGTCGACATGGGCGGGGTCGGCGGCACCCTCGCCGGCAACGCGCTCTCGGTCGCGGCGACCCGGGCCACCCTGGAGCATGTCCTCACCGACGAGGCCTTCGCCCGCATGGCACAGCTCTCCGAACGCTTCGAGACCGGCGTCCGGCAGGCCGTGGAGGCGCACGCCCTGCCCTGGTCGGTGAGCCGGCTCGGGGCCCGCACCGAGTACCGCTTCGCCGCCCCGGCCCCGCGCACCGGGACCGAGTCCGCGGCCGCCGCCGACACCGAGCTGGAGGACTTCCTGCACCTCTACCTCGCCAACCGGGGCATCCTCCTGACCCCGTTCCACAACATGGCCCTGATGTGCCCCGACACCACCGAGCAGGACGTCGACACCCACACCGCGGTGTTCGGTGCCGCCCTGCTCGAACTCGTCGGCTGAGCCGGGAAAGGGGAGTCGGGACCCACATGGACGACATCGACCGGGCCATCCTGCGCGAGCTGCAGAACGACGGCCGGATCGCCTACGTCGACCTCGGCCCCCGGGTCGGCCTGTCCGCCTCCGCGGCCCGGCAGCGGCTGCAGCGCCTGCTGGACTCCCGGGCCGTGCAGGTCGTCGGCGTCACCGACCCGATGGCCATGGGCGGCCAGGCGATGGCGCTGCTCGGCATCGGCGTGGACGGCGACCCCCGCGCCGTCGCCGACGCCCTCGCCGTACACCCCGAAGTGGTCTACTCGGTGTTCACCTCGGGCGGCTTCGATCTGTTCGCGGAGGTGGTCACCCCCGGCCCGAAGGACCTGCTCGACTTCGTCAACGACATGGTCCGGCCGGTCGAGGGCGTGCGCGAGGTCCGGTCGTTCCCGTACTTCGGCATCCACACCCACCGCTTCCTGTGGGACGTGGGCTGAACCGGGGCGGGGACGTGAGCCGGGACCTCAGGTGATGCCGGGCGCCAGGACGATCATGGTGGCGTCGTCCCGCACCTCGCAGCGCCGGGCCAGGTCGGCCCACACCAGTTCGGCGAGTTCGGCCGCCTCCGCGCCGGCGAACACGGCCAGCCGCTCCGGGAGCGGATAGAAGCGCCCGGTCTGGTCACGCGCCTCCCAGACGCCGTCCGAGGCGATGAACAGCCGGTCGCCGGGCCACAGCTCGACCGTGACCTCCTTCGGCGGTTCCACCCCCACCAGACCGAGCCCCACCGGTGCCGCGGGCGCGACGGCCAGCTCCTGGGCACGGCCGTCGCGCAGCAGCACCGGCGCCGGATGACCGCAGGCCACCAGCCGCACCGACCGCAGATCGGCGGAGAACTCCACCAGTAGGGCCGTCGCGAACAGCTCCGCGTGCGGTACGTCGGCCGAGTCCACCGTCAGCCGGCGGTCCATCCGCGCCGCCACCGACTCCAGGTCCGGCTGGTCGAGGACCGCCTCCCGGAACGCGCCGAGCAGCGACACCACCGTGGAGACGGCGGCCAGCCCGTGCCCGCGTACGTCCCCCATCACCGCCCGCACGCCGAAGGGCCCCTCCCGCACGTCGAAGAAGTCCCCGCCGACCAGCGTGCCGTGCTGTGCGGCCCGGTACAGCCCGACGCACCCCACCGCCCCGACCCGCTCCGGCAGCGGCGGCAACACGGCCCGCTGCACCGCCTCGCCCACCGCCCGCTCGGTGACCAGCTGGGCGTCCCGGTGACTGCGTACATACGACACGAACACGCTCAGTAGCGCGACGAAGGTGACCGTGAGCAGGTCGGTGTCGCCCGGATGGTTCAGATGGGTGGCGGGCACGTTCAGCAGGACCACGACCAGGCAGCTGAGCACGGCCGTCGCCAGCGGGCCGTACGACAGGACGGCCAGCGGCGGGATGGCCCCGAGCAGGAAGCCGAAGTCGTGTCCGTCGGGGCTGCTCAGCGTCGCCGCGGCCACGACCGCGAGCAGCAGCAAGGGCAGCACCCGCACCCAGCGCGGCGGCGGCGCACCCTGCAGCCAGCCACGTCCGTCCCGGTAGCCACGCGACGACCAGCCGCGCACCGAAGTCACATCCCTAAGCTACGCCCGCGCCCGGACACCGGTCCCGTGCAGATCTTGAAACGCCGTGGCGACGCATTCCGCGGACGGGCCGGGATCGGGGCCCCACCGTGCCAGCCGCACGCCCGGGACCGGACGGAAGGAGGTGAATGTGAGCTACCTCACGTGTTCCGCGCTACCTCCCGGCTTCCCGGGAGTGACAGGTCAGAGCCGACCCGGGAGCCGGGCGGCTGCCGCCGCCGGCGCCGGGTCACACGCCGAAACCTCTGAAGATCGCTAGTGCCGCAACAGGCGACGTTCGCCCCGTCGCGAGGCCCGCCACGTTCTCTCGCCGCACCGGCCGAAAGCCCCGAGTACATCCCGTACGAGGGCTTCCGTCCGGCACTCCTCCAGCCTCCGGCCGGGGGACCCCCAGAGAACGCGCCGGACGCCGCTCCTTCACGGGCGGACGTCGCCTGCCGCGGCACTAGCCGACGTCCTTGCCCAGCAGGGTCTCCGCCTCCGTGAGGACCTCGGTGACCCGCAGGGCGAACGCGGCGTCACAGAGGTGCGGGCGGCCCGTGCGGGCGGCGGTGACCAGGGCGTCGGCCGCCCGGGACAAGGCGGGCACGGCTCCTTCCGTACTCCTCGGCAGCAGCGTCACCCCCGCCGCGCCCCGCAGCTCCACATCGGCCCCGGCCGCCGCCGGGGGAGCCGTGAGGCTCAGGGTCACCGTGCTGGACGCACCGCCGGCATGGTCGAGAACCAGATGGACGGTGTCCGCGGGGCCGTGCACGGCGGCCGCCACCCGCCGTACGTCGCCCAGGACCGGCAGCAGCACGGACAGGGCGTGCGGGCCCACGTCCCACAGCGCGCCCTTCTCCCGCCGCCACGGCGACGCGGCGAACGGGCTCTCGTCGGTGAACACCGACCCCAGCCACTGCGCCCGCGCCGTGAACCAGCCCGCCGCGGCGGCCTGTTCACTGATCCACGCCTCCGGTTCGCCCTGGAAGCGGGTGGTGAAGAAGACCACCGAGGCGACCCCGGCCCGCTCGGCCGCCTCCACCACCGCCCGCCCCTCGGCGACGCCGAGCGCGAGGGGCTTGTCCAGCAGCAGATGCCGGCCCGCCGCCGCGGCCCGTACCGCCAGTTCCGCCTGGACGGCCGGCGGCAGCGCCACCGCCACCGCGTCGACATCGGCGAACAGCGCGTCCACGTCGTCGTACGCCCGGACCCCGTACTCCCCGGCCAGCTCCGCCGCGGCCTGCGGGCGGCGGCCCCACACCCCGGTGAAGTCCAGCGATCCGTGCCCCGCCAGCGCGGGGGCGTAGGCCGCCCGTGCCCAGGGGCCCGTCCCCAGCAGTCCGATGCGCATTTCCCGTTCCTTTCTCCGTGCCCGGTTCCACCTCGTCGCCCAGACCGTCAAGGCGTCCTGCTCCGACCGCCGTTGACGTACGGCCGGTACTGCTCCGTGCCGTGCGCCAGCCAGCCGGCGATGGTCTCGGCGATCGGCTGACCGGTGTCCATCTCGACGAAACCGAACTGGCCCGACTGGTTGCACTCCAGGAACCACCAGATGCCGTCGGCGTCCTCCGCGAAGTCGAAGGCACCATAGGCCAGCTCGGCGTCCTTCATATACGTGTGAACGGTCTCGGCGACTCGCGGCGGCACCTCCGCCGCCAGCCAGGGAGAGACGGACGGGGCGAACCGGACGTCCACGTCGTCGGGACACGCGTCCGGGCTCACCGGCTTGCGGGCGGCCAGCAGCCGCTCGCCGACCACCGTCAGCCGGATGTCGGCCCGCTTGGCCACCCGCCGCTGCAACAGCGTCGGCCCGAACGCCACCGCCGCGAAGTCGGTGTCCGGTGCCACCCGGCTGGTCGGCACCGCCCGCGGCGGCTCCTGCGGATGCGCGCCCGACACCGGCTTGACCACCAGGTCCGGGAAGCGCTCCGCGAACTCCCTGGCGGCCTGCGGGAACGTCGTGATCAGCGTCGCGGGCACGGCGAGCCCGCTGCGCTGCGCCAGCCGCAGCTGCCACGGCTTGTGGCGGGCCCGGCGGGCCGCGTCCGGATGGTTCATCCAGCGCGCGTCGGTCCCGCGCAGCATGCCGTACAACGCCTGTTCGGACTCCTCGGTCAGCCAGGTGGACGGCTGGGTGGCCCGGGCGGCCGCCACTCCCGGCCTGCGCACCCAGATGGAGCGGAGGCCGTTCATGCTCACCAGGCGCCCGTTCACGGACAGATGTCCGCGACTGGCGCCCTGCACATACTCGCCCGACAGGGCCACACCGCTGGTCAGATCGGCAGGATCGAGGCGAACGACGGGCACTCCGGTCTCGTGCAGCCGGAGGACCACCATGTCCGCCGTCACGTCCTCGTCACTGGTCAGGATGAGCACGGTCATCGTCGGGGTCCGCGCTCAGTCGTCGAAGTGCGTCTTGGAGCCCGCCGTGGAGGTCGTGGTCCCCAGGGCTCTGAGCGTTGCGTGATCGGTGGCTGCGATCCGGCCATCGAGGAGAACGTTCAACTGCAGTCCGGAGTCATACGCGTACGGAGTGGTGACGTCCAACTGCACTGCGGGGCGTGCATAGTTGAGCGCGAACGGTTGCATGGTCTCTCCCTGTTTCGTTCTTCCATGCACTTATACGATTCGAACGCGTGGTTGGTTTCCTTACTCTGCGTAATCTCAGTCCTAATTAAGGGGTTGTTAAGGAACCAGCCGGAAATCAGCGGCGAATCGTTCCCGCCCGTGGCCGATTTCACATGCCCGTCCGGCATGTGACAGCGTCAGATGCCCGCGATGGTCCGGGATGTCTCCAGGGTCTGTTCGGCGTAGCCCCGTCCGAAGAGCGCGGTATGCACCAGCAGCGGAAACAGCTGATGCACCGCCACGCGCTCCGCCCAGCCGGCGGCCAGGGGGGCCACCTCCTGGTACCCCTCCAGAATCGGGTCAAGGTACGGGCAGCCGAAGAGGCGGAGCATCGCGAGGTCGGTCTCGCGGTGCCCGCCGTGCGCGGCCGGGTCGATCAGCCGGACCGGGCCGTCGGTGCCCCACAGGACATTGCCGTTCCACAGATCTCCGTGCAGCCGGGCGGGCGGCTCGGGCGGCCCCGCCACCTCCGGGAGTCGCTCGCAGACCCGCTCGACCACCGCGGCCTCGCCGGGCCGCAGGGTCCCCCGGTCGACCGCCGTGCGCAGATACGGCAGCACGCGGTGCTCGGCGTACCAGTGCGGCCAGTCGGTGCCCGGCTCGTTGCGCATCGGGGCGCGGCCGATCCAGGCGTCGTCCGGGCCGTCCGGCGGCGCCGCCCCGAAGGCCGGGGCCCCGGCGGAGTGCAGAGCGGCGAGCGCCTGGCCGAAACGCGTCGCCGCCTCGGCGTCCGGGCGTCCGGTGGGGACCAGTTCGGTCACCAGCCACCGCTCGTCGTGCCCCAGCACCTCGGGCACCGCGACCGCCCCGGCGGCGGCCAGCCAGCGCAGCCCGGCCGACTCGGCCGGTACCGCGCCGGGGTCCTCGCCACGCTTGACCATGACGGCGCGCCCGCCCGCGAGCATCACCTCCGCCAGGCTGCCCGACCGTGCCCGCACCGCCGAGACCGGCCGCCCGGTGAGCCGGGCGGCCGCCGCGCCCGGCCCTTCGCCGCCGTCGACCACGGCCACCAGGGTACGGGCCGTTCCGGGTCAGGAGCCCCAGGTGCCCTGGTCCACGGCGCAGTTCCACCCCGTGCCGTGCAGGGCGAACTTCACCTTGTAGGTGTGGGTGTTCAGCAGATGCGTCTGCACCTTCACGCCGAGACTGGTCTTCTTCAGCGTCGTCGTGTACACCGACACCGTCTTCGACGTCTTGTGGCTGACCTTGCCGCCCTTGGCCGTGGCGCTGCCGAAGCGGATGTTCTTCACGTCCGTCACGGTGAACGTGACCTTCTTGAAGCTCTTGCTCGCGCTGGTGTTCTTCACCGCGAAGTACAGGCCGCCGTTGGTGACCCAGCCGCTTGAGTTCACGTAGAAGCGGCTCGGATAGACGATGTCGACCGGGCAGCCGGTGCTCCGTGCCGCCCCGGCCTGCGCGGACGCGCCGGTCGCGAGGCCCAGTTGGGCGGCGGCGACGACGGCGGCGGCAGCCAGGACACCGAAAGAAGTGTGCATACGGTTCACTGCGGTGATACCTCCCCCTGCGGTATTCATCGGACAGTAGAGGAGGATCCCATCTACCCGGCCTGAAAGCACCCCTATTTCCACGGGACTTCCACCATTGCTACGACAGGTTCCGGCCAAACCCAGGTGGTAACTACCCGTGTCGATCAGGTACCGCTAGCGTGAGGGCCGCCGCGTCGCCACACCAGGGGCACTGGGCCCCGCCGGGACTAGCGCGCGGCGGAGGGTATCCCCCTTGACCACAGCATCCGTGCTGATGGCCGACGTCTTCGAGGTTCAGCCCTACACCTCCCAATGCCAAGTCATCCACGACGAGGGCGCGCACGCCGTGATCGGCGTGTCCCCGGGCAACAGTTACTTCTCCGCCCGGCGCCTGCACGACCTCGCCCACTGGGGACTGGACCACTTCGACAGAGTCGACTTCGTCTACACCGATCTGTACGTCGCCGAGATGTACGAGGCATCCGGCTATCCGCCCGACGAGGCCCGCCGCAAGGCGGTGAAGAACCTGCGCGGGGTGCGGGCCAAGGTCCGCGACGCCGTCACCGAGGCCGATCCCGAGGGAACCCGGCTGCACTGGCAGCCGATGTCCCACTTCCGGGCCAACGCCTCCTACCAGGAAATCCACCGCCGGCTGAAGGACCGGCTGGACGAGGACGGCGACTTCGGCGCCGTCTGCGACTCCCTGGTCAGCCGCTTCCTCGCGGCCAGAGGAGAGGAGGCGAGTGACCGGCAGCGCGCCGTGTGCCTGGAGTACGTGTGCGCGGAGGCCCCGCTCTTCCTCGACACCCCCGCCATCCTCCAGGTGCCGTCCTCTCTCAACTGCTACCACCAACTGCTCCCGATGGCCGAGCTGTTGTACGCCCGGGGCGCCGGACTGCGCGCCTCCCGCAACCAGGGGCACGCGATCGTCACCCCCGCCGTCGAAGGAGCCGCGGCATGACCACCGCCACGGAGTCACTGACCTTCCCGTTCTCCTGGGACGGCACCCGGGTGCCGGACGAGGTCGGGGAACTGCGCGTCACGACCCCGGTACGGCGGGTGCGCACGATCGCCGGCGACGAGGCGTGGCTGGTGTCGTCGTACCGGCTGTGCCGCCAGGTGCTGCGCGACGACCGGTTCTCCCTCAAGGAGACCTCGGCACCGGGCGTGCCCCGCCAGTACGCGCTCACCATCCCGCCCGAGGTGGTGAACAACATGGGCAACATCACCGGCGCCGGGCTGCGCCGAGCGGTGCTCAAAGCCCTCAGCCCCAAGGCTCCGGGCCTCGCCGAGTGGCTGCGCGCGGAGGCGCACCGGCTGGTCGACCGGCTCGTCGGGGACGGACCGACGGCCGATCTGCGGGGCGCGTTCTGCGAGCCGTACTCGGCGGGGATGCACTGCCGCATCCTCGGCATCCCGCCGACCGAGGCCCCGGCGTTCCTGCGCGGCCTCGACATCGCGTTCATGAACTCGGCGTGCCCGGTCACCGGAGCCCGGATCAACTGGGACCGGGACATCGCCCGGATGACGGCCCTGCTCGACGACCCGGCCACCCATGGCCTGATGGGCGAGCTCGCCGCACTCCGGGACGGCCCCGACGACGACCGTCCGAGCGACGAGATGCTGGCCACCGTCGGCGTCACCATGTTCGGTGCCGGAACGGTCTCCACCTCCGGCTTCCTCACCATGGCCCTGGTGTACCTGCTCACCCATCCCACGGCACGCGACCTCCTCAGGGACCGTCCGGACCTGATCGGCCCCGGGATCGAGGAACTGCTGCGGGTGAACCTCTCCATCGCCGACGCACTGCCCCGGATAGCCCTGGCGGACGTCCGGCTCGGCGACACCGACATCCGGGAGGGCGACCTCGTCCTGGTCCTCGTCGAGGGCGCCAACCTGGACCCGGAGAAGTTCCCCGACCCGCACCGCTTCGACGTGCACCGCGACAACACCGCCGACCACCTCTCCTTCGGCGGCGGAGCGCACTACTGCCCGGCGACCGCGCTGGGCCGGGCGCACGCCCGGATCGCCCTGGAGGTCCTGCTCGACCGGCTGCCTGACCTCGCCCTGGCCGTGCCGCCCGCCCAACTGGTGTGGCGGACCGGCTTCATGAAGCGCATCCCGGAGCGGCTGCCGGTGACCTGGTAGCCCCCACTCGGGCCGGGCTCCTGCCGAGCCGAGGCGTCCCTCAGACCGGCTCGATCCGGCCGATCGCGTTGCCCAGCAGTTCGGTGAACCACACCGTGCCGTCCGGGCCGGTCGTGAGCCGGAAGGGCGACTTGTCGGGACCGGACGGCACCGGTACGACGGTGATCCCGCCGTCCGCCGCCACCCGGCCGATGCGTCCGGACCGGTCGGTGAACCACACCCGGCCGTCCGGCCCCGCGGCGATCCCGCCGGGGTCGCCGTCCGCGCCGGGCAGCGGGAACCGGGTGACACGGCCGGTGCCGTCGATCCGGTCGACGGAGTTCGACCCGGACGCGGTGAACCACATCCCGCCGGGCCCGGCGACGATGTCCTCGGGGAAGTCGGCGCGGCTCGGCAACGGGAACTCGGTGATCCTGCCGGTGGTCTCGATCCGCCCGATCCTGCCGCCGGCCAGTTCGGTGAACCAGAGGGCACCACCGGCACCGGCGGCGATGCCGTACGGGAGGGCGGCGGCCGTGGGCACCGGGTACTCGCTGATCCTGCCCGCGGTCGTGATCCGGCCGATCCGGTTGGTTCCCGGTTCGGTGAACCACAGCGCGCCGTCGGGCCCGCGGGTGATGCCGGCGGGTGCGCTCGCGGCCCTGGGCAGGGCGAACTCGGTGACGGTGCCGGAGGTGGTGATCCGTCCGATGCGTCCGGCCGCCTGCTCGGTGAACCAGAGGGCGTGGTCCGGCCCCGGAGTGATGGCGAAGGGCGCGCTGCCGGGGGTCGGGGTGCGGCGGTCGGTGACGGTGCCGTCCGCCGCGATGCGCCCGATCCGGCCGGCGCCGGACTGGGTGAACCACAGCGCCCCGTCCGGCCCGGCGGCGATCCCGGCGGGGAGGCTGTCGGCGGTGGTGGTGATCGGATACTCCGTCACATCACCCCCGTCGCCGGCACGGGCGGGGGCCGCGACGGCGGTCACGCCGGTCAGGGCGCCGAGCAGGAGGGTGAGCACACGTCGGGGGAGTCGGCCGGGCATATGGGGTCCTGGTCCTTGTCAGACGGACTTTCAGATCGAGGCTAGACGCGGCCGTGCGACCGTACGACCCGACCGGTCCGGACGGGGGAGGTGTCATTGTCGAACGATGCCTGTGGGGCGGGGAACGGGTGCACGGCCGGTGCCCCGGCCGCCCCGCGTCTCGTCAGTGTGGACGGACCCCGACGGCCGGCACCCCGCGCACCGGCGGCAGCTGCCGGCAGCCCCGCCGCCACACCTGGCACGGCCGGTGAGCGGGACGTCCTGTGCCCTGGCAAACAGCCAAGTCACATGATCCTCACAGTGATGGCCCCGGCGTGCACCCCGCGACCCTCACGGTCCCGGTGAAGAGAGCGAAATCCGAGTAACTCCCTTGTTACGCAAGGATTGACGCGCCCCACGCGTCCCTCTAGTTTCTGATCGCCTCTCCGAACCGCGTTCGAAGTATCGGACAATCCCCTTCGTCTGGAGCGCACATGAACGGCACCCCCCTGTCGCGCCGTCACTTCCTCGGCGCGGCCGCGACCGTCCCCCTCGCCGCCACCGGCGCCCTCGCCCTCGGCGCCGGAACCGCCCAGGCCGCCACCAACTCGGCCTACGTGATGTGCTACTTCACCGAGTCCCCGGACATGCTGGCCGCCAACTACGGCCTGCATCTGGCGGTCAGCACCGACGGCCTCCAGTGGACCCCGCTCAACCAGAACAACCCCGTCGCCACTCCCACCGCGGGCTCGCTCGGCCTGCGCGACCCGTTCATCCTGCGCAAGCAGGACGGCACCTTCGTGGTGCTCGCCACCGACCTGAACGGCACCGACTGGACCTACGTCAGCCAGTACATCCATGTCTGGGACTCCACCGACCTGCGCACCTTCACCGGCTACCGGCGGATGAAGCTGCACGACATGGACACCCACAGCTGGGCGCCCGAGGCGTTCTGGGACGCCGGCCGCGGCCAGTACGGCGTCATCTACTCGGCCGTCAACGACAGCGGCCACAACGTCATCATGATCAACTACACCGGTGACTTCGTGACCGCCGGCGACCCCCAGGTCTTCTTCGACCCCGGCTACGACGTCATCGACGGCGACCTGGCGGTCGGCGTGAACGGCGTCAACTACCTGTATTTCAAGAAGAACTCGACACTGGTCGGCGCCCGCTCCACCTCGCTCGACCCGGGCAGCTTCACCGAGTTCAGCACGGCCGTCTCGCACAACGGCACCGAGGCGCCGACCCTGGTCAAGTCCCTCGCCTCCAGTTCGACCTGGTACCTGTGGGGCGACACCTGGTCCCCGAACGGAGTCTTCTACGCCTGGGGGACCAGCGCCCTGTCCGCCGGCACCTGGACGGCCCTCGACCAGAAGACCTACACCCAGCCGCTCAACTCCAAGCACTGCGGCATCCAGCCCATCACCTCGACCGAGTACAACAACCTCGTCGCCAAGTGGGGCACTCCCGCCTGGAACCGGCTGAAATCCTACAACTACCCGGCCCGGTACGTACGGCACAGCAACTTCGTCGGCCGCATCGACGAGTACGCCTTCGACCCGTACACCGACGGCATGTGGAAGCTGGTCCCGGGCCTCGCCGACAGCAGTGGCGTGTCCTTCCAGTCGGTCAACTACCCGACCCGCTACCTGCGCCACTACAACTACCAACTGCAACTCGACGTGAACGACAGCACGACGGCGTTCGCCCAGGACGCCACGTTCTACCGGACGGCCGGACTCGCCGACTCCTCCTGGTCGTCGTTCCGGTCGTACAACTACCCGACGCGCTACATCCGCCACTCCGACTACGTGCTGCGGATCGACCCCGTCTCCACGAGCACGGAGCAGGCCGACGCCACCTTCTATGTCGGCTACTGACACCGCGGCGGGCCCGTCGTGCGACGACACGCCGACGACGGGCCCAGGAACCCCCGAATGGCCGTGTGCCGCCGGGCGGGATTGACCCAGCCGGGCGGTGTTGGGCGTGTCGTCACCACGGATGGGCGGCCTGGATGGTGCCGGGCGTGGGGCTGGCTGACGGTGGTTCATGTCGGGGCCGGGTCGTTTCAGCCGATGGAGTATCCGCTGCCCGGCCACGGCGGAAGGACATCGAGATGCGTTCTGCCCGCATGATCCTCGCGACGACGGCCGCCACCGCAGCCCTCGCCTTCGCGGCACCCGGCGCTCAGGCCGCGGTCGCGGGGGACTGGGACAACGGAGGCCGTGACGACTCTTCCTACAGCAAGGAGCACAACGACGACAGCAGCCACGAAGTGCCGCGTGGCGGGATGTACACGGGCGGCGGTGTACTCGCCGCGGCGAAGCTGAGCGACACCTGGGACTCGGACAGCGGCAACGACAGCAAGTTCGACCCCGAGACCTACAAGGACAAGGACGAAGGCCAAGGAGGCAAGGGCGACAAGGGGGATAAGAGCGACGGCGGAGACAGCGGAGACAAGGGTGACAAGGGTGAAAAGGGCGACAGGGGGAGCGGCGAGGGCGGCCGGGACCAGGGCGGCTCGTGGGGCGACGACGAGGACAGTGAGAAGCCGCACGGCGGTATGCACACCGGTGGCGGCGGCCTCGCGACGCCCGGGGTGACGGCCGGCGGGCTGGCCGTCCTCGGTGTGGCGGCCGCCGGTGCCTACGCACTGCGGCGCAGGAAGGCCATCGGGTCCGTGTCCTGACGGGCTCACGTATACGGGAGCCGCGGCCGCCGACCGTCATGGGCGCGGCCGCGGCCCCGTTCCGCCCCTCCCGCTGCCGTGCCCAGAAAGGTGACCTGTGATGGCAGCTGGCCCCTCCTCCCCGAACCCCGAGACCCGCAACCCCGACGCCCCGGATCCCGAGAACCCGGACGGCACCCGGCGCTCCGGACGGCTGCCCGTGTGGGGCGTGGCCCTCCTGCTCCTGGCCGTGGCGCTGCTCGGTGGACACGGCAAGGCCTCCGACGCCTCCGGCAACACGCCGGCCGAGAGCGCGGACGCCGCCCCCTCGGGCGGTGTGCGCCGGGCCGGCGAGGCACTGCCCCGGTCCGAGCCGACCCGCCTGCTCATTCCGAAGATCGCTGTCGACGCCCCCTTCACCACCCTCACCCTCGCCTCCTCGGGCCAGCTCCAGCCGCCGCCCGCCGCCGACACCAACCTCGTCGGCTGGTACGCCGAGGGCCCGGCGCCCGGCGAGGCGGGCACCGCGATCATCGCCGGGCACGTCGACACCAAGACCTCGGCGGCCGTCTTCGTCCGGCTGGACGAACTGGAGCCCGGCGACCGCTTCACGGTGCTCCGGGACGACGGCACGCAGGCGGACTTCGTGGTCGACAGCGCCGACACCTTCGCGAAGGACGACTTCCCCAGCGAACGCGTCTACGCGGACACCTCCCGGCCGGAGGTGCGCCTGATCACCTGTGCCGGCGACTACGACCATGACGTGAAGGACTACACGGAGAATCTGGTCGTCTTCGGCCACCTCGTCTGACTGCGCACGCGTGATCGCGTGTCGGACCGTACAGATGGGGCCATGGTCAGGGCGGCCATGAACGAGGTCATGACCGCCGTGAAGGGACATGACACTCGTGACGCCTGTGGCGCCTCCCGCCCACACACCCAGGGCGGCGCGCCGAGTGCGAATGAGCACGGTTCGGGCGCCGTCCGCGGGCTGCTCAGCGGTTCAGCCGCCCGTCGACTCCCGTACCACCAGGCGGAAGGGGCCGATGAACTCCTCCCGCTCCGGCCCGGGCCCGGCCGGGTCGATGCGGGCCGCCAGCAGGGCGACCGCGCGTTCGGCCATCAGGTCGTGGTCCGGGTCGACGGTGGACAGGGAGGGGACGAGGTAGGCGCTCTCGTCGACGTTGTCGAAGCCGATCACCTTGACCCGCTCCGGCACCCGGAGTCCGGCGTCGGCGAGCGCGCGCAGTACGCCCACGGCCACCGTGTCCGTCACACAGAACACCCCGTCGAAATCGAGGCCGCCGGCCACCTTCTCCCGGATGCGGCGGGCGGCCTCCCGCATGGTGAGCGACTCGGCGGTCACCACCAGCTCCGGGTCGGCCGGCAGCCCGGCGGCCGCCAGCGCCCGCAGATATCCGGCGTGCCGCAGGCTCGACACGTCGGCCTCGCTGCCCAGGCGCCCGCACACGAGGGCGATCCGCCGGCAGCCCCGCTCGACGAGATGGAGGGTCGCCGCCTCCGAGGCCGCCTCGTTCGGCATGGCGACATGGTCGACGGGCCCGCCGAAGATCCGCTCGCCCAGGATCACCACCGGATGGTCGACCTCCAGCGCCTGGACATCGGCCGGCCCCATCCCGACGGTGCTGAGGATGAGGCCGTCGTAGAGCCGGTTGCGGGACAGGGCGAGGGCCGCCAGCTCGTTCTCCCGGCGGGCGCCGGTCTGCTCGATGCTCACCCCGAGGCCGTGCCGGTCGGCCGCCGCGATGATCGAGGCGGCCAGCCGGCCGTAGTACGGGCGGTTGATCTCGGGGACCGCCAGGCAGATCGTCCCGGTACGGCCCTTGCGCAGATTGCGGGCGGCGACGTTGACCCGGTAGTCGAGCCGGGTCATCGCCTCCAGGACGCGGTCGCGGGTGGCCGGACGGACGTTGGGGTGGCCGTTGATCACGTTGGAGACGGTCATCGCCGACACTCCGGCCGCCCTCGCCACGTCCTGGATCGTCGCCACGCTCACTCCCGCCTGCTGTCCTCGCCAAGACGATAGAGGGCCGCGCCGTGGGCGGGCAGTTCGACGGTCAGCCGCCGGCCGTCGTGGGCGGTGTCGGTGCGGGTCCAGACCTCCCGGACCCGGTCGCGGGGTTCGGCCCCGATCGACCCCAGCGGCACCTCGAAGCGGCGCTCCTCGTCCGCCAGCGAGAACACCGCCGCGTACCGGGTGTGCCCGTCGGTGTCCCGGGCGGTCCACAGCGCCAGGTCCCGCTCCCGCAGCACCTCCCGGTTGCCGGTGCTGTGCCACAGGACGTCGAGCGCCTCGTCGTTGGTGAGCAGTTCGATGGTCGCGGGCCGGCTGGTGGGCAGGTCGCCGCCCATCATCAGCGGTGACCGGGAGATCAGCCAGAGGGTGAGCAGGCTGGTCTGCTCGGCGTGGGTGAGGGCCGACTGGCGGTCCGCGCCGCGCTCCGCGCGGATACCGATGTGGCCCAGCGGCAGCATGTCGGCGTCCGCCCAGCCCTGTAGGCCCTGCCAGGGGGCCCAGCGGGCCATCCGCGCGAACTGCGCCTCGACGTCCTCCCAGCGGTCCCACAGGTCGTCGCAGACCCGCCACATGGTGGCGTGCTCCCGCAGGTGGTCGAGGCGCGCGAGGGACATGTCCGTGCCGGGGGAGAGGCTCAGCTCGATCGGCCGCCCGCTGCGCTCGACGGCCAGGGCGTAGGCGGCGATCTCCCGCTCGTGGTACGGGAAGAGCATGTCGTCGGCCTTGACGAAGTCGACGCCCCACGCGGCGAATTGGGCCACCTGGCTGTCGTAGTAGGCCTGGGCGCCGGGGTGGTCGTGGTCGAGACCGTAGTTGTCGGAGTTCCAGGAGCACACGGAGTCGGTGTCGGCGACGTCGGCGGCCGTGAACTCCGTCCCGAGCACGGGGAGTTCCGCCTCGACCGCCCGGCGGGGGATGCCCCGCATGATGTGCAGCCCGAACCGCAGGCCCATGCCGTGCACGCGCTCGGCCAGCGGACCGAACCCGGCCCCGGCCGCGGCGGAGGGGAACCTGTTCGGTGCGGGGAGCTGACGGCCGTGGGCGTCGAGGACGAGCGGGGCGTCCGGGTTGTAGCCGTGCGCCCGGGCGGTGGGCTCGTACCACTGGATGTCCACGACCACGGTGTCCCAGCCGTGCGGCAGCAGGTGCTCGCGCATGAACTCCGCGTTGGCGAGGACCTCTTCCTCGGTGACGGTGGTGCCGTAGCAGTCCCAGCTGTTCCAGCCCGTCGGCGGCCGCAGGTGGCGCGGGGGCAGCGGGCGTGGGGATCGGGTCATGTGCGCACTCCTGAGGGTCAGCGCTGGTTCAGCGGGGCCTTGACGGTGACGAACGAGTGCGGCGGGAGGGTGAGCCGAAGGCCGCGAGCGACCGCTGTCAGGTCCTCGAACGCCTGTGGAGCAACGGCCGTCGAGGCCTCTGGTGAGTTGTGGGCCTGGAGCTTGTCGGCCGTGAGGACACGGGCGGTCGGCTCGCCCAGGGTGCCGCCGCGCAGGTCGAGGGTGATCTCGGCGGGTTCCTCGGCGTCGAGGTTGCTCAGTGAGATGAGGACCGTGCCGTCCTTGACGCTGGCGGAGGCGGAGAGGGTGTCGAGTTCGGCGTCCGCGACCCGGCGCCGGGTGCCCTCGCCGCGTAGGTGCACCGGGAGCGACGTCGCGTCCTGGTGGCCCTTGTTCATCTCGAAGACGTGGTAGGTCGGGGTCAGGACCAGGGCGGCGCCGTCGGTCAGGAGCATGGCCTGGAGCACGTTGACGGTCTGGGCGATGTTGGCCATGTGCAGGCGAGCGGCGTGCCGGTGGAAGATGTCGAAGTGGGTGCTCGCCACCAGCGCGTCCCGCAGGGTGTTCTGCTGGAAGAGGAAGCCGGGGTCGGTGCCGGGCTCCACGTCCCACCAGGTGCCCCACTCGTCGAGGACCAGGCCGACCGTACGCCCCGGGTCGTAGACGTCCATCACCGTGGAGTGGCCGGTGAGGATGCGGTCGATACGGCGGGCCGACAGCAGCGTGCGGTAGTAGTCGTCGGTGCCGAATTCGGTGGCGCTGCCCTTGGCCTCCCAGGGGCCGGAGAGCGTGTAGTAGTGCACGGACAGGCCCTGGAAGAAGTTCTTCGGGGTGGCCTCGCAGCCGAAGCAGCTGATCTGCTGCATCAGGGTCTCGGTCCACTTGTAGTCGGCGTCGGAGGCGCCCGAGGCGATGCGGTAGAGCTTGTTGTCGCCGTGGTCGCGGCAGTACGTGGCGTACTGGCGGGCCAGGTCGGCGGAGTACTCGGCGCGCATGTTGCCGCCGCAGCCCCAGGTCTCGTTGCCGATGCCCCAGTACTTCACCCGCCAGGGCTCCTCGCGGCCGTTCTCCTTACGTAGCCGAACCATCGGGCTGTCGCCGTCCCGGGTGAGGTACTCCACCCACTCGCTCATCTCGCGGACGGTGCCCGAGCCGACGTTGCCGCTGATGTAGGGCTCGGCGCCGAGGAGTTCGCACAGGGCCATGAACTCGTGGGTGCCGAAGTGGTTGTTCTCCTCGACGTTGCCCCAGTGCGTGTTGACCATCCGGGGCCGCTGCTCGCGCGGGCCGACGCCGTCCCGCCAGTGGTACTCGTCAGCGAAACAGCCGCCGGGCCAGCGGAGGTTGGGGATGTCCAGGGCGCGCAGCGCGTCGACGACGTCCAGACGGATGCCGCCCTCGTTGGGGAGCGGGGAGTCCTCGCCGACCCAGAAGCCCCCGTAGACGCAGCGGCCGAGGTGCTCGGCGAAGTGGCCGTAGAGGTGGCGGCTGATGGTCGGGCCTGGGATGTCGAGGTTGATGATCGCGGTGGCGGTGGGCACGGGTACTCCTGTCCGGAAAGCCGATGTCCAATACTCCGAACGACGTTCGTGACATCGTTTGTATCGATAAAAAGCTGCCATCGGGTCGGGGGTGCGGTCAAGAGTGCGGACGGGGCCGGCCACCAGGGCCGAGGTTGGGAAATCCGTTTGGGGACACGGGTTGTGTGTCGCGGGGTGGGGCTCACACGGGAATGGGGACGCGGCGT
>NZ_JBEZKI010000044.1:0-91123 GCF_040651615.1 Streptomyces sp. NPDC048417
GGCTACGAAGCCGTCCCGATCGCCTACTACACCGGTTGCGACTCCGCACAGACGGCAGGCCACGACGCCAGCATCACCATGGCCGAGCTGACGCGCGCCGCCCACCGCACACCCTTCGCCGTCCTCGTTCCGCCGGGGAGACGTCCGCCCGCGTACGCACGCACCTGGCCCAAGGAGCGGGTCGGCGTTCTCCGGGCGTACACGTCACCCGGTGTACGGCAGGGGAGGTGACCGCATGCCACGCCTGCCGCGACAGGGGCAGCCGGATCGCAGCCGTGGCGGACACGGAGTGTCCTGGGCGGGTCGGGCGTTCCGGTGTGACCGAAGCGATGGTCGAGTCCTGACGCCCGTGCTTGTCTTGCGCCATGGATCTGCTGGGCGGCGGCGATGAGAACGCCTCTGTGATACCCCTCCGTGCTCTTGCGACGGCGCTCGGCGCTGCCGTGGTCTGGGGTGCCGGGGAGGACGCCGACGTCAGCGACGTGATCATCGCTGAGCCGGGCGAGACACCCGCGGCCGTTCCCCGCGCGCTGGGTCCTGGCCACCGGCGCGCGGGACGAAGCCGCTGTGGACACCGTGACCTCCGCCGGGAAGACGGGGGCGAGTGCCGTAGCCGTCCGGCTCAAGGACGGTAGCAGGAGCTGGTGGGACCGAGGCCGCTACGGCCTCAGCCACCTTTCGGTGTCTTTCACCGTCGTGCTGTGTGGTGCGCCCGGTTCTCCCCGCGCGCCCCGGGCGGCGCGGACACTCCACGGACACTCGACGGATTCTCCGCGCTCCTTCGGCCGGCCGCGCTCCTCCGTCATTCGGCGACATCCCGGGTCGACCGCAGCAGCAGGGCTCTGCGGGCGGCGCCGACGTGGTGGCGCATCGCGGCGACGGCCGCGTCAGGGTTGCGGGTGAGCACGGCCAGGAAGATCGCCTGGTGTTCCTCGAGCGATCCGGTCCGCGGATGGTGCGCGGTGAGGTCGCGGTACTGCCTCATGACGAGGGGATAGAGCAGCGTGTCGTAGGCACGGGCCAGCGTCTGCTGGTGAGCGGCGCGCTTGATCTGTTGATGGAAGGTCCGGTTGCCCTGGGAGTAGCCCGCTTGGTCACCGCTCGCCTGGCAGTCCGCCATGAACTGAAGCGTACGGCGCAGCGCCTCGATCTCCTCCTCGGTCGCGCGTTCGGCGGCCTTGCCGGCCAGGGCCGCTTCGAGCGTCTCTCGCGCCTCCAGGATGTCCAGGGCCTCCTCGGCCGTGAAGTCCCGGGTACGGACTCCCCGGTTGACCTCGCTGGTGACGTAACCCTCCTGCGTCAACTGCACCAGTACGGACCGCATGGTGCTGCGCGAGACGCCGAACCGCTGTGTCAGGTCCGCTTCGGTGAGCCGGGTGCCCGGCGCGAAGCTTCCCGACTGCAGGAGTGAACGCAGGCCTTCGTAAGCCTGACTGTGCCGCGTCGACGGGCCCTTCTCGGAGTCGGCCGTGTCGTCGTGCTGCTTCGGGTTCACATGATCACCTGTGGCTCGGGGAACGTCTGCCGGCTATCGAGCAGTATGGCTGGCGACCGAGGAGGCGTCGCCTCGCGCAGGAGGTGTCACCCATGCTGCGGAGGGCGGTGAACACGACCGCTTCGACAGTGATCACCAGGGCGGTCGCCTCGACGAGCGGAAGACGAGATGGCGGGCGACGGCGGGCGACGGCGGGCGACGGCGGGCCACGGCAGGCGTCGCCGGCGGACACGCTCCCGGCCTCACCCCTGCCCGGCGGTGACCCGTCCGTCACGAAGGTCCGGCGCCGGGTCCTTCCGTCCGGGTACGGAAGGCGATGCAGTCGGGATTGGGCACGGCAACCGAGGCACCCGTGTCCGTGAGATGCCCGGACGCCCGGTCGACCGCGAAGAGGTTCACGCTTCCGCTCGCCTCGTTCGCGACGAACAGCCACCGTCCCTCGGGGTGCAGGGCGAAACTCCACGGCGTGACGCCGGCGCAGGGGAGGCGCTGGGTCTCGGCGAGCAGACCGGTCGCGGGGTCCACGGAGAAGACGACCAGGGCGTTCTCGCCGCGGTTGGACGTGTACACATGCCGGCCGTCGCGGCTGACGGCCAGCTCGGCGGCGCTGGTGGTCCCGGTGTGGTCAGCGGAGTTGGTCGGCACGATCTGACGGGCCGTCAACACGCCATGCTTCGCATCCCACCGCAACACCTGTATGTCCGCGGTGAGTTCGTTCAGCAGGTAGAGCGTCCGGCCGTTCGGATGGAAGGCCAGCCGCCGCGGGCCCGAGCCCGGTGCGGTCGCGAAGGAGCCGGGCCCCTCGGACGCGTCGGCGGACATCCGGTGGGTGGCCGGGTCGTAGTCGTAGACGAACACCCGGTCCGCGCCGAAGTCCGCGACCAACGCGTACCTGCGGCTCGGGTCGACGATCACGTAGTGAGGGTGCGGACCCGACTGGCGTGGACTGGGGCCGGACCCTACGTCCTGGACGACCGAGGCCACGGCACGCAGGCCGCCGTCCGGGCCGACCGGAACGGTCACCGCGGAGCCGGCCGCGAAGTCGGCGACCAGCAGAGCGTCCGCCTTCCTGGTCAGTCCGATGTACGACAGCCCGCCGCTGCCCGTCGGGACCGGCTCGACCGTGATCTCGTCGAGTTGCCGCAACGCCCCCGACGCGTCGTCGATCCGGAAGACGCGTATGTATCCGCCCTGCTCACCGCCGGCGACGTAGAGAACGGGGCGGGTGGGGTGCGCGGCGACCCAGTTCGAGCTGACGTGGGCCACGGATCCCAGTGAGGTCATGGTCCCGCGGCCGGGGTCGAACCGCACCGCGTACACCTGCCCCTGCCCCCAGGTGCCGATGTAGAGCAGGTCGCTCGGCCGATCCGGGGCGGCGGCGGCCGGTGTGCCGGAGAGCAGGGGTGTGGCCGCCGCGGCCGACATCGTCATGGCTGTCAGCACGGTTCTGCGGGAGGGGCGCGGTGGAGTTGGTCCGCCGTCCCCCGCGGGGTGCGGTCGGGGCTGAGACCGGGGAGAGTCGTTCATCTAGCGACGCCTTTCTCAGGAGCGGGACGCGGGCGTTCCAGTCCTCTGGCCGTGCCGACTGCCCGGAGGACGAGCTCTGCGAGTTGTCTGACAATGTTTCCCGGGAAGGTAGCCTGCGGGGCTCGTCCCGACAAGGAGTGCGCACCAGAAACCTGTTTCAAGGGTCCAAGTGTTCAGTCGCGGGTAAGGATTGCCTGACAATCCATACCGCGTGCGCCTATCCGCGGTGTGCTCTGAGCGCGCGACCCCCGTCCGGTACCGAGCCGCTGTCCGGCAGGGGCGGGCTGGTACCCCCTGGCCGGACACCCGAACATCCGCCGCGCCTGGGCGGTGTGGAACGCCGATTCCGACCGCCGCGGCCTCGGCCGCCTCGTCGCCGCCCTCGCTCGGCCCGCCGCGCGACAGCCCCGGTGGCGGATCGGGCAGCGCCCAGCAGGCGGTGGTGCGTGGCTTCGGGCACCCGCGGCGGAGAGCGTGGCGAGGCGTCGGCACTCATGTTGTCCAACAATGATGAGGTGGGAGTGTCGCTGAAGATGAGAGAAGGATGTTTTTTTTACGCGATTCTTGTCCGCCGAAGTCCGTGGTGTTACGTTCCCATCACCGCTTGTCGGACAATCTTGGAGACACGCGATGTCACCGAGACGGCCTCGCCGTAAGGATCCAGCCGACCCCGGCGCTCCTTCCGAGGCATCCATCACCCCACGGTCACCCGTTCACGTCACGCACCAACGCCCCTACCGGCACGAGCGCACGGCCCCCGCTTCGTCTCTTCGCGGTGAGGGAGCCGAGGAGACAGCCATGTCGACCAGTCAGCGCACCTTCCACCCGGAGGCACTCCGTCTCGACGACGTCACCCTGCAGTTCCCCGGCACTCATCGACCTGCGATCGAGGCCGTGTCGTTCAAGGTCGATCGCGGCAAGGTCGTCGCCGTGATAGGGCCCAGCGGGTGCGGGAAGAGCACCATCCTCAACCTGGCCGCCGGACTGCTCACTCCCACCCGGGGCGAGGTCCACTACGCCGGCGAGCGCGTCACCACAGTCAACTCCGATGCCGCTTACGTGACGCAGCACTCGCATCTGCTGCCCTGGCTGAGCGTCAAGGCCAACATCGGCCTGGCACTCAAGTTCCGCAAGGTCCCCAAGGCCGAACGCGAGGAGCGCGTCGCCCACTGGGTGGAGCTCGTCGGCCTGACCGGCTTCGAGGACCACTACCCCCGGGAGTTGTCCGGCGGTATGCAGAAGCGCTGCGCCATCGCGCGTGCGCTGATCTACAACCCGTCCATCGTGCTGATGGACGAGCCGTTCGGACCGCTGGACGCCATCACGCGGCTCGAACTCCAGCAGGAACTGCTCAACATCTGGCGTGAGCAGAACGGCACCCTCGTCTTCGTCACGCACGATCTCAACGAGGCCATCTACCTGGCCGACGAGGTCGTCGTGATGTCGAAGGGGCCCGGTACGGTCCGTCGTGTCATCCCGGTTCCCTTCGAGCGCCCGCGCCAGATCGGCTCGCTCGTCGAGTCCCCCGACTTCTCGGAGCTCTACAACGACCTCTGGGGTCTCTTCGCCGCGGAACGGAAGCCCGCCGCGTAGCCCCGGCGCGTAGCGTGCCGAGCAGCCTGCCGCAGAGGCCGGTCGCGCACGTGGGCCGGTGAGTCCGATACCAGCGGTCGTCCGCCCACGCCGTCACACCCCACGCCGTCACGCCCCACGCCGCCACGCCCCACGCCGCCAAGCCGACATGCCCTCACGCCGCCAAGCGGTCATGCCGTCATGCCTCCACAGCTTCCCCGTGACGTCATGTCCGCCGCCGAGTAAGGTTCACAGTTTTGATATCGATCAAGGAAGAGATCCTCGTCCCGAGTCCGCCCCAGCGTGTCTGGGAGGTCATCTCCGACCCCTCCGCCGTCGTGTCGTGCATCGGTGGCGCAGAGCTCGGGCCGTCGCACGACGACGGATCTTTCGACGGAACCCTGGCCGTCAGATTCGGCGGTCTCCGGGTCAAGTTCGCCGCTCGGGTCGCCCTCGACCTGGACGAACCCGCACATGAGGGCCGTCTGACAGCCCGGGGCGCGGACGGGCAGGGTGCCACCCGCTTCAGCGCCGGCGCCACCTTCCGGGTCGCCGAGGGGCTGACCCCCGGCAGCTCACGGGTCTTCTGCGACGGCGAGATCAAACTCAACGGCAAACTCGCCAAGTTGATCGAGTCGGGCGCGGGGATGGTGGTCTCCCGGATGACGAAGGAGTTCACCGACGAACTGGTCAAGGCGTGCGCGTCGCCCGCCGAGCCGGTCACGGCGGACGCCACCGACCCTCTCGCATCGGCGTCCACGGAGCCCCGCGCGGCGGCGCCCGCCGGTGCGGCCACGGCCGCACCCCGCCGCCCCACCGGCCTGCTCGACCGCCTGCGCGCGTGGTGGGCGGGGCGGCGCTCCGGCCGCCGGGGACGGTCGTCTCGGACGGCGCCGCCCTCGGTGAACAAGTCCGCCGAAGCACTCGGCCAAGGGGGTCGGCGATGACAACGTCCAGGCTCAACAAGGTGATCGGCGCCCTGGACGCGGGACAGCACGTCTTCGCGACCTTCTCGGCGGCCGACCCGGCGTCCGCGACCGAGCTGAGCAACTCGGCCTACGACGCGGTGGTGTTCGAGATGGAACACAAGCCGTGGGACATCAACGCCCTCAAGGACAGCTTCCAGTACCTGCTGAGCCGACGTCAGATCTTCGAGTCGGACAGCCTCGCGCCGGCCGTCACCCCGCTGGTGCGCATCCCCGCCAACGGGGCGGAGAAGGCGCAGTGGCACGCCAAGCAGGCCCTCGACCTCGGTGCGTTCGGTGTCGTCTGGCCGCACATCTCCACGGTGGAGGAGGCCCGTAACGCCGTCGCCGCCTGCCGTTACCCGCGGCTGCCCGACGCTCCGCGCCACGAGCCCGCCGGCCTGCGCGGGGACGGACCGCACGCGGCCACGCGCTACTGGGGCATCTCGAACATCGAGTACTACGCCAGGGCCGACGTGTGGCCGCTCGCCCCGGACGGGGAGATCCTCGTCGGCCTGATGATCGAGGACCAGCTCGGCATCAGGAACCTGCCGGACATCCTCGACCGGGTACCGGGGATCGGGCTGATCCTGATCGGCGAGGGCGACATGAGCCAGGAACTGGGCTTCCCCCGCCAGTACGAGCATCCGCGGGTGCTGGAGTGCAAGCGCCGGATCCTCGACATCTGCGGGGAGCGCGGGGTCGCCGTGGGCCACCCCCATGTCACCGCCGGCAACGTCAAGCAGGTGCTCGACGACGGATACCGCTTCCTGATGTCGGCGCCGGTGCGCACCTACCCCGGCCTGGACAGAGCCCGCGAGCTGACCGGCCGCGACTGACGTGCGCCGCACCGCCGCCGGTGCCGCACAGCACCGCCGCCGGTGTCGCACAGCCCACCCGGGCGCACCCCACGCCACCACCGCTACGCGAGTCTCGGAGCATTTCATGATCATCGACTGCCATGGTCACTTCACCACGGCACCCCCCGCGCTGGGCAAGTGGCGGGAGAGGCAGATCCAGGCGTTCGAGGAGTCCGGCGCCCGCGTCTCGCCCGACGAACTGCACATCGGCGACGACGAGATCCGCGGCGCCATCGAGAACGGGCAGCTTAAGCTGCAGACCGAGCGGGGCACCGACCTGACGGTCTTCTCCCCGGGCGCGGGCAAGATGGCCCACCACTACGGCGACGAGCGCACCAGCCTCGACTGGTCGCACGTCAGCAACGACCTGATCGCCCGGGTGTGCGGTCTCTTCCCCGACCGGTTCGTGGGCGTGTGCCAGCTCCCCCAGTCCCCGGGCGACGCCCTGCCCGCCTCCGTACGCAACTCCGTCGTCGAACTGGAGCGTTGCGTCGAGGAGTTGGGGTTCGTCGGCTGTCTCCTGAACCCCGACCCGTCGGACGGGTACTACCAGGCCCCGCCGCTGACCGACCGGGTCTACTACCCGCTCTACGAGAAGATGGTCGAGCTCGACGTCCCCGCGATGGTCCATGTCGCGATGTCGAGGAACCCCGCGCTGCAGGGGACCTGCGCCCACTATCTCGCCGGTGACACCGCGGCGTTCATGCAGCTGTGCGAGTCGGACCTGTTCAGGGACTTCCCGACGCTGCGGCTCGTCCTGCCGCACGGCGGCGGCGCCGTCCCGTACCACTGGGGCCGCTACCGCGGCATGATGCAGGACCGCGGCCGGCCGCCGCTGGAGGAGTCGGTCCTGCGCAACGTCTACTTCGACACCTGCGTGTACCACAAGCGCGGCATGGAGCTGCTGCTGGACGTCATCCCGGCCCGCAACGTGCTGTTCGCCTCGGAGATGATCGGCGCCGTCCGCAGCGTGGACCCGGAGACCGGGCGTCGGTTCGACGACACCAAGTACACCCTCGACTCCATCGACAGCCTGAGCGACGCCGACCGGCAGGCGGTCTACGGAGGCAACGCGCTGCGGGTCTTCGCACGGCTCGACGGCGTCCTCAAGGCCCGGGCGACGGCCGCGGCGAACACGAAGGAGTCCCAGCGGTGAAGGTCTACGAAGCACTGGCCGAGGCGTTCGTCCGGGAAGGCACCAGCGACGTCTTCGGCATGATGGGCGACGCCAACATGCACTGGATGGCCGCGCTCGCCGACCGCGGTGTGCGGCTGTACGAGGTGCGGCACGAGGGCTCCGGCCTCGGCATGGCGGACGGCTGGGCGCGCGGCGCGGGGCGGCCGGGCGTGGTCACCACGACCAGCGGTCCCGGTGTCTCGCAGCTGGCCACCTCGATGATCGTGGCCAGCAGGGCAGGTACCCCGCTCGTCGCCTTCTGCGGGGAGACCCCCCTGGGTGACGAGGGCGCCACCCAGTACCTCGACCAGCGGCGCTTCGCCGCCGCGATCGAGTGCGAGTTCATCCACGTGACCCGGCCCGAGAACGCCCAGGAGGCCGTGCGCCAGGCGTTCTACCTGGCCCGTACCGAGTCCAGGCCGGTCATGATCAGCGCGCCCGTCGACGTCCAGACGGCCGAGCTGGACGACTACGACGAGGACTACGTCCCCTCCACCGCCCTGATCCGCACGCCCCGGCTGCTGCCGGACCCGGTCGCCGTCGACGCCGCCTGCGACCTCGTCCGCAACGCCAAGCGCGTCGTCGTCATCGCGGGGCGGGGCGCGCGCACGGCGGACTGCGGCGAGCAGATCCTCGCCCTGCAGCAGCAGACCGGTGCGCTGCTGGCCACCACCCTTCAGGCGAAGAACTGGCTGTGCGACCGCACCGACTTCCACGTCGGCCTGTCGGGCCTGTTCGGCGACAAGGCGTCGATGGAGCTGCTCCAGGAGGCCGACTGCGTCATCGCGGTGGGCGCCAGCCTGAACCACTACACCATCGAGAGCGGCTACCTCTATCCCGAGGCCAAGTACATCCAGATCGACACCG
The DNA here is from genome assembly GCF_040651615.1 of Streptomyces sp. NPDC048417. NCBI lineage: Bacteria > Bacillati > Actinomycetota > Actinomycetes > Kitasatosporales > Streptomycetaceae > Streptomyces > Streptomyces sp. NPDC048417. The sequence goes on from NZ_JBEZKI010000044.1 coordinate 8,464, forward strand.
CCCCGCACCTGGTGATGGGGAACGGCAGGACGGCGGACTGCTACCTCCAGGCCGACGCGGTCACCGGCGTCACCGAACTGACCCGGGCTCTGCAGGAGCGGTCCGTCCGGCTGGAGGGCTTCCACACCGACGCCGTCCGGCAGCACCTGACGGCCCGGCTCCGGGCGCCGGCGGAGTACGTACGCGAGCCCGGACGGCTCGACCCGCGCGAGGCGATTTGGATCCTCGACCACGAACTCCCGGGCGAGATGGGGCTGGTGCTGGGCAGCGGACACCAGACCGACTTCGGCACCATGCTCTTCCAGCGCTCCCGTGACGTGCTCTCCAACTACGGCATGTTCGGCGCGATCGGCCAGGCCCCGCTGATCGCCCTCGGCCAGCTGATCGCGCAGGGCAACAGGCCCGGCTTCGTGGTGGAGGGCGACGCCAGCTTCCTCATGCACCTGTCCGAGTTCGAGACGGCGTGCCGCTACGACGTCCCGCTGCTGGTCGTCGTGATGAACGACCAGGGCCTGGGCGCCGAGTACCACAAGGCGAGGGCGAAGGGCCTCGACCCGGAGCTGGCGACCATCTCCACGCCCGAACTGGGCACGGTGGCACAGGCGTTGGGCGGCGGCGGAGCCACGGTCCGCACCCCGCAGGAACTGCGTGACGCCCTCGCGGAGTACGTGCGCGCCCCCCGGCCGACCGTCGTCGACGTCCGCATCACCCGTGAGGTGCTGAGCACCCCGTACCGGCGCATCCAGTACGGCGAGGACGTGTGAGCGGCATGAGCGGGAACCACCCGGCGGCACCGCTGACCGTCCTGCTGGGCGACTACCCGCACACCCGGCCGCTGAAGGACGGCACCGTTCCCGTGGCCGGAGTGGACTGCCGCCATCTGGAGTCCGCCCCGCTGCCCCCGGCCTTCGCCCGCATGGTCCGCGACCTGGCCTACGACATCTGCGAGTTGCCGATGGCCACCTGTCTCCAGGCCCGTGACGCCGGCATCCCGCTGACGCTGCTGCCGGTGGTGCTGGTGGGCAGCACCCACCACCGCTCCCTGACCCGGCTGCCGGAGGACTCGGCGTTCGGCCCCGGGGACCTGGTGGGCCGGCGCGTCGGGGTCCGCTCGTACGGCCAGACGACCGGGTTGTGGGTGCGCGGCTGGCTGCGGGAGGAGTACGGGGTCAAGGCCTCCGACATCACCTGGGTGACCACCGAGGACGTCCATGTCGACCAGTACGTCAACCCCCCTTACGTGCAGCGGTCGACGGCCGAGCGGGTCGGGGACCTGCTGCGCTCCCGCGACGTCAGTGCGGCGGTGCTCGGTCCGAAGGCGATCGGCGGGCAGGGCGCGGGACTGGTCCCGCTCGTGGCGGACGCCGAGGACGCCGGGAAGGCGTGGACCGAGCGGCACGGCACGATCCCGGCGAACCACCTCCTGGTGGTGCGCGACGACGTCCTGCGCGACCGCCCCGACGCCGTGCGCGCCGTCTACCAGGCCCTGACGCAGGCGATCGCGGACACCGCGGACCAGCGCGACGACTCACCCGCCGGACGCGCGGTCGCGGCTGGGTGGAGCACCTCGCTGACCGCCTGCCTGGAGATCGCCGGACGGTACGCCCTGGAACAGGACCTCATCAGGGAGCCGGTGGACGTCGCGGCGATCGAACACGAGACGGCCTTCCTCGACACATGAGGAGGCGAACGGCCACGGCGCGCCGCCCGGCGGCGCACCCGTCCAGGACATCGAGGAAGGAGCAGCGGTGGGAGAGCCGGTAGGGCTGCGCAAGCGGGGCAACCCGCCCACGCGCAAGCCGGAGACATGGACACCCGACCTGCTCGACAAGGTCGCCTGGCGGGTGAAGGCGGCGAACGAGCCCTTCCGGGGAGTGGCCACGTCCGACGGCGTCCGGCCGGGACTGTTCCCGCTGCGCGGCACCGGCGCGGACGTCCGCGGGGTGTACCGGGCGGCGGAGGACTACCTGGCCGGGCTCACGGAGAAGCAGCTCGCCGAGGGCCGGTTCCCGATGGACGACGTGAGCTGGCGCCACTGGAACAACGGCGCCCGGTACTTCCTGCGTCACGGCATGCTGCTGGAGGACTTCGACGACGCGCAGCGCGAGCGGGCCCTGGCCGTCGTCCGCGAGAGCCTCAGCGCGGACGGCTACCGCCAGATGGTCGACCTCATGCACCTCAACCTCACCATCGGTGAACTGAGCGACAACACGCACGGCCTCAACGAGTGGCTGTACTGGTTCTCCCTCTACGGCGAGCCGGAGAACGGCGGCCCGTGGGGCTGGCAGCTCGACGGCCACCACGTCAACATCAACTGCGTGTTCGTCGGGGACCAGATGGTCCTCACCCCCTCCTTCCTCGGCGCCGAGCCGGTGATCGCCGGATCCGGCAAGTACGCCGGGACCGTGGCCTTTCGGGGCGAGGAGGCCCTCGGACACGAGCTGTTCACCCAGCTCGACCGGCGGCAGCGGGAACAGGCCGTCATCGCGGACACGATGCCGGCGGAGCTGTTCGTCGGGGCCTTCCGGGACAACTTCGAACTCGACTACCAGGGACTGCGGCTGAGCGAGCTGGCGCCCGGCCAGCGGGACACGGCACTGCGCCTGCTCGGGCTCTACGTGAACCGGGCCGGCGACCAGCACGCCCGGGTGCGTATGGAGGAGGTGCGCGCCCACGAGGGCGACACCCGCTTCGCCTGGATCGGCAACCCCGACGGCACCTTCTACTACCGGTTCCACAGTCCGGTGATCCTCGTCGAGTTCGAGCACATGCCCGGCGTGCTCTTCGACAACGACTACCACTCGCGCCGGCACATCCACACCGTCGTGCGGACCCCCAACGGCAACGACTTCGGCGTCGACCTGCTGCGCCGGCACCACGAGCGGCACCACGGCCCCCGTCCGGCACACCCCGACCAGCGGGCCTGACACGCCCCGCCGGTTTCCGGGCAAGACACGCCGGTTCCCATGCAAGAGGAGACAGACATGAAGTTGGTGCTCGGCCGCGACGATCTCGCGGCAGCCGCGCTGTCGGCGGCCCGCGAAGCCGGTGCGGAGCCGGAGCGGGTCGACGTCAAGCCGGTGCACAAGGCCTCCCGCGGTTTCGTGAACACCTCGGACGTGGACCTGTGCGAACTCGCGATCGTGACCGTGCTGCAGGCCGTCGCCCACGGCAAACCGGTGCTGCTGCTGCCCGTCACCACCCTCGGACGCCACCAGCACCAGACCCTGGTGACCCTCGGCCGGCTGTCGGTCGCCGACGTCGAGGGACACAGCGTCGGGGTCCGCGCCTGGAGCCAGACCACCGGCGTGTGGGTGCGCGGGTTCCTCACCGAGCAGTACGGCATCGACCTGCGCAAGGCGGACTGGACGACCTACGAGGGCCATCACGTGGACGGCGCCGAGGACCCGTCCTGGGTGAGGCGGGCACCGGAGGGCACCAAGCTGCCGGCGGACTTCCTGGCAGGCCGGGTCGACTTCGGGATCATGGGCAACGAACTGCCCTCCGACGACCGTATCCGCACCGCCGTCGACGACGCCCACGAGGTCGCCGAACAGTGGTCGAGGGACCAGGGGTTCATCCCGGTCAACCACGTCGTGGGCGTGTCCGGGGCGGCTGCCGAGGAGCACGGCGTTGCCGTCCTCGCCGCGTACGACGCGATGCGGGCGGTGCTCACCGCGAAGGAGGAGGGCGGCCCGGTCGCCCGGCACCCCGTGGGCTTCGAAGGCCTGCGCGCCGCGTTCACCAAGGCCGCCGCCTACGCGCTGGAGCAGGACGTGATCCCGCGGGCGGTGGACTACGACGAACTCGTCGAGCGGACCTGCGCGGCACTCGGCGTGGCGCCGTCCCGGCTCGGCGGCTGAAGACCGCCGCGCCCTCCCGGCCCGGCGGCTGAGGACCGCGGCACGGACGGTCCGACCTCACGACACACGAGCAGGAGAACAAGGCATGGACAAGCTCACCGTGGTTCTCGGGGACTACCCGCACGCGCAGCCGCTGCTGGACGGCGACGTGGCCGTCGACGGGTACCCGGTGGAACCGGTGGAGGTCAAACCGGTCATCGGCGCCTACCGCAGGATGATCCGCGACCTGGAGTTCGACGTCTGCGAACTGGCACCGGTGTCCTATCTGATGGCACGCCAGGCAGGCGTCGCGCTGACCGCGGTCCCGGTGTTCCTCAACCGGCGCTTCCACCACGGCGACGTGCAGTGCGCCGCCGACTCCGGCATCCGGGTGCCGCGGGACCTGGAGGGACGCCGGGTCGGCGTGCGCGCCTACTCGGTCAGCACCGGTGTGTGGGTGCGCGGCGTGCTGCGCGAGGAGTACGGCGTCGACATCGACAGCATCACCTGGGTGGTCGACGACGACGACCACGTCGAGGGCCGGGTCCCCGCCAACGTCGAACGGGTCACCGACGGCCGCTCGCTGGGCGAGCTGCTGCGCGCCGGGGAGATCGACGCCGCACTGACCGGCAACGCCGGGACCGGACGGGCGGGCGCGCCCCGGGCCGGCTGGACGGCGGCGTTCGAATCGGAGGCCGGTGGCGACGACAGCCCGTACCCGCTCTTCCCCGAGGCCGGAACACTCGCCGTGGACCACTACCTGCGCACCGGCGTCTACCCGCTGCACTCGCTGGTCGCACTCCGCTCCGACCTCGTGGAACGCGACCCCCGCCTGGCGACCGGGCTGTACGCGGCATTCGCCGAGAGCAAGCGCCGTCACCTCGCCGACCGGCCCGCCTGGTCGGCGGTACCCCGACTCGCCCGCCAGGCACAGCAGATCGGCGGCGACCCCGTCCCCTACGGCATCGAGGCCAACGCGCCCAGCCTGAACGCGATGGTGCGGTTCGCCAAGGACCAGGGACTGCTCGACCCGGACTTCTCCGCCGACCTGCCCTCGCTGTTCGCCGCCGGCGACTACCCGGACTCCTGAGCGGGCCCGGACCGCACACACCGAAGACAGACGCCTGAGCGGGCCCCGACCGCACACACCGAAGACAGACGCCTGAGCGGGCCCCGACCGCACGCACCGAAGACAGACGCCTGAGCCGGCCCGGACCGCACACACCGAAGACAAGGAAGACAAGGGAGCACCAGACGTGGACATCGTCGACGCACACTGCCACATCATCTCCGAGGACCTGGCCCGCTACCCCAGGGCACCGATCGGCGGGAAGCAGTCGGAGTGGGCCGCCACCCGGCCCGTGACCGCCGAGGGCATGGTCAGCCGCATGGACGACACCGGCATAGCCCAGGCCGTCCTGGTGCAGGCCACCACGAACTACGGCTACGACAACTCCTACGTTCTGGACAGCAGCCGGCGCCGGCCGGAGCGTTTCGTCGCCGTCGGCACCGTCGATCCGCTGCGCCCGGACGCCGCCGCCTCGCTCAAGGCCGCGGTCGGCGACGGCGGCCTGGCCGGAGTACGGCTGTTCACCAGCGGCAGCACCGTGCCCACCCAGGGCGAATGGTTCGTCGCCCCGGAGACGTTCCCCTTCTGGGAACAGGCCGCGGAACTGGACCTGCCGGTCTGCCTCCAGATGCGCCTGGGACCGGCCACCGGGCAACTGGTCGAGCTGCTCGAGCGGTTCCCCGGCGTGAAGGTGCTTCTCGACCACATCGGCTACCCCGACATCGCCGGCTCGCCCGCACGGGCCGGCGCCGAGGTCGCGGAACTCGGCGGACACCCGGGCCTGCACCTCAAGCTCACCCACCGCAACCTGGAGCGGCTGCGGGACGTCGGGGACCGGGCGGGTGACTTCCTCGGCCCGGTCGTCGAGGCGTTCGGCGCGGGACGGATCGCCTGGGGGTCGAACCTGCCGGCGGCCGAGCAGTCCCTGCCCGAACTCCGCGCCCTGGCCGAGGACGTCCTCGCCGGGCTGCCGGAGCAGGACCGTCAGGAGATCTTCTCGGGCACGGCCCGGCGACTGTATCCGGGGCTCGTCCGTCCCTGACCGTCCGACCGCGGTTTCCCGCTGCCGCCAGGGCCCGGCCACGTCGGCCGTCCGCCCGTCGGCAGGCGTCCTCTCCGAGCAGACCTACAGGGTGATCATGGTGGATTCCAACGGCTTCGACGACGACGCGAGCCGCACGCTGCTGACCAGGCAGAGCCAGGCCTACGAAGGGCTGCGCTCGCTGCTGCTGTCGGGCAGCGTCGAACCGGGCACCCGGCTCACCGAGGCCGACCTGACCCGGATGTTCAACGTCTCGCGCAGCACCATGCGAGCGGTCCTGGTCCGGCTGACCCAGGAGGGCTACGTCACCAGCGAGGTCAACCGCGGGGTGCGCACCCGTAGCTTCTCGGTCGAGGAGGCCGCGGACATCCTGGAGGCCCGCGAGACGCTGGAGTCCGCGCTGGCGGGCAAGGCCGCGGAGCGGGCCACCGAGGACGAGATCCGCGAACTGCGCGACACGCTGGAGCTGATGGAGGACTGCAAGTCCCGCGGGGACGCGACGGGTTACTCCCGGGGCAACCGGCGCTTCCACCAGCAGGTGAAGGAGGCCGCGCACCAGCAGACCCTGGCGCGGGCCTACGACACCCTCCTGTACCCCCTGGTGATGCGCCAGTACCGCAACCTGTCCGCACCGCACCCGCGTACCGGATCGCTGGAGGAGCACCAGGCCATCCTCCTGGCCATCGTCACCCGCAACCCCCCGGCGGCCGTCGCCGCCATGCTCCACCACGTCGCCTCCGCCCGCCGCGCGCTGCTGCTGCAGGCCCACCGGGAGCGCACCGCCTCGGCAGTGGACGACTGAGGATGCCGTTCTGCTCTGCGCACTCCGGCGACGACCAGAAAGGGAGACCATGCACCAGCCAGTGAAGACCGAAGCGGGACTGGTCGGCGGCATACCGGGGCGGGACCGGTCGATCACCGTCTTCCGCGGCATCCCCTATGCGGCCCCGCCGGTCGGAAGCCTCCGCTGGCGGTCGCCTCAGCCACCGTTGCCCTGGACCGGCGTGCACGAGGCCGTCAGGTTCGGCCCCATCTGCCCGCAGGTGCCGGGGTCCGAGCTGAACGGCAACGACCTGCCGATGAGCGAGGACTGCCTGCGCCTCAACATCTGGACCGGGGCGAACCCCTCGGACGGACACCTGCGCCCGGTGCTCGTCTGGATCCACGGCGGCGGCTTCCGGGTCGGCACGGGGGCCAGTCCCCGTTACGACGGTGAGGCCCTGGCCCGCAAGGACCTCGTGGTCGTCACCTTCAACTACCGTCTGGGCGCCTTCGGTTTCCTCGCGACACCCGAGCTCAGTGAGGAGTCCGGCCACCACGCCTCCGGCAACTACGGACTGCTCGACCAGATCGCGGCGCTGAAGTGGGTCCGGCGCAACATCGTCCACTTCGGCGGCGATCCCGGCCGGGTCACGATCGCCGGACAGTCGGCCGGCGCCGGATCGGTGAACTTCCTGAGCATGTCGCCGCTGGCCAAGGGCCTCTTCCAGCGGGCCGTGGCGCAGAGCCACGCGCGCCACTCCCGCGACCCCGACCTGCGGTATCTGGGCACCTCCTACCGGACTCTCGCCGACGCAGAGGCCGCCGGCGCCCGCTACGCGACGGAGCGCGGGGCGCGGACCCTCGACCAGTTGAGGTCGCTGCCCTGGCAGAAGCTGGTGGAGGGGGACGGCTCCGCGGTCGACAGCGCCGTCGAGACGGGCGGCCCGGCCAAGCCGCCGTCGTTCCGCCCGGTCGTCGACGGCTGGGTGCTCCCGAACGGCTACGAGGCGACGTACACCGAGGGGCTGCAGAACGACGTCTGGTACCTGGCCGGGAACAACCTCGACGAGAGCGGGGCGGTGCCCGCGAGCGCCTTCGCGGAGTACCGGGCGCTCGGACGGAAGTCATGGAGACCGGGCGCGCCCCCGGTCCACCTGACGCGGAAGGACTACGTCGACGCCTCCCGGCTCAAGTTCGGGGCGATGACCGACGAGTTCCTCCGGCTCTACCCCGCCGGCACGGACGACGAAGCGGCGCACGCCCATTGCGCCGCGGTGCGCGACAACGCCCGGATCTCCACCTGGCTGTGGGCGAAGGACTGGGCCGCGCAGGCGCACCGGCCGGTGTACACGTACTTCTGGACCTACGCCGCCCCGGCGGGCCGGCGCGCCCGACGCGCCGCGCACGGCTCCGAGATCGACTTCGTGTGGGGCAACCTCCACCCCGGACACGCCGGCTGGACCGACGAGGACCGCGACGTCGCGGAGACGATGAGCGGCTACTGGGCCAACTTCGCGGCCACCGGCGACCCCAACGGACCGGGCCTGCCGCACTGGCCCGCGTGGACACCCGACACCCCGGCCGTCATGGAGGTCGGTGCGGGCTTCGGCCCGATCCCGCTGGCGGATCCGCCCCGGTTCGACTTCTGGAAACGCTTCTTCCTTACTCAGCAGGCTTGGTGACAGGAGACCGCTCATGACCCACGACAACCCGGCCACTCCCGCGGCCCGCAGAGGAATCCGGCCGCGGCACGCTGGCAGCCGCCGGCTTCTCGCCCTCGCCTCGGCCGCGGTGCTCGCCCCGGCGCTGCTCACCGCCTGCGGCGGCGACTCCGGCACCACCACGACCTCGGACGGACTCGTCCAGGTCACGGTCGGTGGCGGAGGCAGCATCTTCGACACCCCGCTGCAGGTGGCCGACGCCAACGGCTACTTCCGCGAGCAGGGCCTGAAGATGAAGTTCGTGACGCTGACCGCGGCCACCGGTCCCTCGGCGCTCCAGTCGGGTTCGGTGCAGTTCTACGACAGCAGCCCCACCGCGTTCGTGTCCGCCCTCGCCAAGGGGCTTCCGCAGCTCGCGGTGTCCTCCGACGGTCTGGGTAACCCGCTCGGCCTCGTCGTCAGCAAGAAGTTCGCCGCCGCCCACCAGCTGACCGCGAAGAGCCCGGCCGCGCAGGTGGCCAAGGCGCTGTCGGGGTCGACCGGCGGTGCCAGCTCGGCCAACACCAAGGCCGAGGCCGGCATCTTCCTCGACAAGTACGGCGTCGATCCCGACAAGTTGGTGAAGTGGGTGTCGCTGCCGAGCCCGGCCGCGGACAAGGCCGCCATCAACAGCGGCCAGATCGACTGGTTCGTCACCTCGGAGCCGATCCCGCTGCAGATCCAGAACGACGGGGACGGTGTCGTGGTCGCCGACCCGTTCAAGGTTCCCGAGTGGGCCGCCGAGGACGCCGGCTACGGACAGCTCGTGGTCACACAGAAGAGCTACGCCACCGCCCACCCCGACGTCGTCAAGAAGTTCGCCGCGGCGGTCCAGCAGGCGACGGCCTACATGAACGCGCACCTCAAGGACAGCAACGACCAGACGGTGCTGAAGGCGGCGCAGAAGTCCCTCACGGGCGTGCCGGACAGTGTCGTGCAGGCCAGCCTCCAGCAGGTCGACTGGCCCACCAGCGGCTCCATGGACGCCGTCGGCTGGAAGAAGACCATGGCGTTCCTCGACAGCCTGGGAACGCTGCCCGCGGGCGCCAAGGTCACCACCGACAACTGGACGAACAAGTACCTGCCGTGAGACGGCCGGGCGTGCCGCACCGGCGAACCGAAAGGAGCAGACGATGGCGACTGCTACCAGTAGTGCAGAAAGCAAGACCGAGGTGAAGGCGACCCGGACCGCGAGCGTCAGGAGCGGTGCGTGGCGGGGCACCGCGTTGGTGGTGGTCCTGCGCATCGCGGTCATCGCCCTGACCCTCGTCCTCTGGCAGGTGATGAGCGGCCCCGTGCTGCCGGAGTACGCCGTCAGCAAGCCGACCGACGTGTCGCACGCCCTGTGGAAGCTGCTCGGCTCGTCGACCGGATGGACCGACATCAGGACGACGGCGTTCGAGATCGTGGCCGGGTTCGGGATCGGTGTGGCGATAGGCACCGTGATGGGCCTGGTGCTGGGCTCGGTGCCGCTCGCCGGCCGCGTGTTCGAGCCACTGATCGCGGCCGTCAACGGCATTCCCAAGATCGCTCTCGCGCCGCTCTTCCTGTTGTTCTTCGGCATCGGCCCCATGTCGAAGATCACGATCGCGGCGGCGGGCGTCGCCTTCGTGGTCTTCTACAACGTCTACCTGGGCCTGCGGCTGAGGGAACGCGAACTCGTGGAGATCGTCCAGGTGATGGGCGGACGCCGGCACCACGTGCTCAGCTACGTCACGCTTCCCACGCTGGCCGCACCGTTCTTCGCGGCGCTCAAGACGGGCGGTCCGCTGGCGATCCTCGGCGTCATCGGCGGTGAGTTCATCGCCTCCACGGACGGCATCGGCCACGAGCTGTTCACCGCGGCCACCAACCTCGACGCACCGACCGAGTTCGCGGGCCTGATCATCCTGGTGGTGATGACGCTCATCCTCAACGGGATTCTCACCGGGCTGGACACGCTGGCCCTGAAGCGTCTCGGCCTGGGGGACCGGCGGTCGAGGGGAAAGGGCAACTGATCCGGGCGGCGGACTCCCGCGACCTGGCCGGAACCGGGGGGCCGGAGAGTTCCCGTTCCTGGCGGTCACCGGACTCCCCGGCCGAGCCCGAACCCCGTCGACGGCACCGGCCGGGCCGGATCCTCCCGTCCGGCCCCCCGGCCCGAGACGGACCCTCATGACCGAGCCGCAGCCGAGCGGCATGGCGGGCCGAGCCCGAGCCGGACGCCGCAGGCGGCGCCGCACCATCCTTCACCGAGCGATCCGGAGGTTCGTATGAACGTGCCAGAGAACAGCCAACCTTCCGTCACGGAACCCGAGTTGGGTCGCCGCGACTTCCTCGGCCGCACCGCGGGCGCCGCCGTGGGAGCGGTGCTCCTCGACGCCCTGGGGGCGCCTGCCTCGTCCGCTGCTCAACCGCTCGCGAGCCGGCCTGTGCGGATCGACTCCGGGCTCGTCTCCGGGGTGGCCGCCGCGGTGTCCGGCGTGACCGTCTTCAAGGGGATCCCCTACGCGGCGAGCACCGCGGGGGAGAACCGGTGGCGCCCGCCGCGGCCGGCGCCGTCGTGGAAAGGCGTCCGCAAGGCCGACACCTTCGGTGACGCGCCCCCGCAGGCGTCGACCACGCTCACCATGAGCGAGGACTGCCTCAACCTCAACATCTGGACCGCTGCCAGGAGCACCGAGGACCGGCGCCCGGTCTACGTATGGCTCTACGGCGGCGGCTTCTCCGCGGGAACCGGCTCCGACCCGAGCTTCGACGGCTCCGTCCTGGCGGGCAAGGGCGTCGTCGTGGTCACCATCAACTACCGCCTCGGCGCCCTGGGGTTCCTCGCCACACCCGAACTGGGCGCCGAGTCCCCGCACGGAGTGTCGGGCAACTACGGCCTGCTCGACCAGATCGCGGCCCTGAAGTGGGTACGGCGCAACATCGCCGCGTTCGGAGGCGATCCGCACAAGGTCACCGTGGGCGGCCAGTCCGCGGGCGCCGGCTCCACGGACATGCTCTCGATGTCCCCGCTGGCAACCGGCCTGTTCAAGCGCTCCGTCGCCGAGAGCCAGGTACGCCACCCGAGCGACCCGGAGCTGCGCTACCTCGGAGTGTCGCTCCGTGAGATGGACACCGCCCTCCGGCAGGGACCCGCGTACGGCGCGACGAAGGGCGCGAGCACACTGACGGAACTGCGCGCCCTGCCCTGGCAGGACTTCACCGACGGCGCCTCCCTCAAGGACGAGACCGTCGACACCAAGTCCGTCGCGAAGCCACCGCTGTTCCGGCCCGTCGTCGACGGCTGGGTGCTGCCCGCCGGCTACATGGCCACCTACCGGGCCCGTGCCCAGAACGACGTCTGGTACCTGGCCGGCAACAACCTCGACGAGAGCGGGGCCGTGCCCGAGACCGCCTTCGACTACTGGCGCCGGACGGGCTACCCGGACCGTCCCGGCGCCCCGCCCGTCCACGTCACCCTGGACGACTACGTCAGTGCCGCGCGGCAGAAGTTCGGCACGATGGCGGACGAGTTCCTCACCCTCTACCCGGCCACCACGGACGACGAGGCGGCCCTCGCCAGCAACGACGCGGTCCGCGACAACTCCCGCGTCTCGACGTACCTGTGGGGCACGGTGTGGGCCAAGGGCGCCGACAGGCCGGTGTACACCTACTTCTGGACACACCGCCCGCCCGGCCCCGACCACGACATCCGGGGCGCCTACCACGGCTCCGAGATCGTCTACTTCTTCGGCAACCTCTACCCGGCCGCCCAGGGATGGACCGACCAGGACCGCGAGATCGCCGACACCATGTCCTCGTACCTCGCGAACTACATCACCACCGGCGACCCGAACGGGCGCGGTCTGCCCAGATGGCCCGCCCACACTCCGTCCTCACCCACGGTGATGGAGGTCGGTGAGCAGTACGGACCGATGCGCGTGGCGTCCCCCGGGAAGGTCGACTTCTGGAAGCGTTACTTCGCCACGCAGGACGCCTGGTAGCCGACGGGGCCGGGCCGCCCGCCTCGCTCACCCAGCACCCTGATCGTCTCGACTCCGTCGGCCGTACGCGGACACCTCCGGCAGCCGCATCCGGTCGGACCGGGACCAGGCCATCGTGCGCTCCTCCGGCGAACTGCCCGTTCACCAGGGGGACTTGCGCGATGGCCTGCCCATGTTCAGCGATGGCCTGCCCATGTTCAGGGAGTACTCACCGGCAACGGGCGCACGCCCCGAGCGGAGACCCGCGGGTTCCGGACGCCCGACCGGCCGCTCCGTTTCGCGGGGCACCGTCGTGTCCGGAGCACACGGGACGATCAGGATCGAGGCACAGGACCTTTCCAGGAGCTTCTCTTCGCCATCGCGGTGCGGGGGGTTGTCCTGACATTCCTCCGGATCTAGGGTCCCTCGAGAGCAAGCGCTTTCTCCGCGTCTTGGTCCCCGGAACTCCTAGGAGGACCGCATGTCCCCCCACCCCACCCGCCGCCGTGTCGCCGTGGTCGGCACCGGCTCGATCGTCAGCGGCAGCCATCTGCCCGCCCTCACCGCCCACGCCGAGCGTGCCGAACTGGTCGCCGCGGTCGACGTCGACCAGGCCCGGCTCGACGCCTTCCGGGAACTCGCCGGCGGCCAGGTCGCCGGGTACACCTCCGTCGACGCCATGCTGGACGCCGTACGGCCCGACCTCGTCCTCGTCGGCACGCCCCCGTCCCTGCACCGCGAGCAGACGGTCGCCGCGCTCAAGGCGGGGGCCTGGGTGCTGTGCGAGAAGCCGCTGTGCCTGTCCCTCGCGGAGTACGACGAGGTCGCGGCCGCCGAGGAGGCGTCCGGCGCCTACGCGTCGGTGGTCTTCCAGCACCGCTACGGCTCCGGCGCCGTGCACGCCCGGGAGCTGATCGCGGGCGGCGGGCTGGGCGCCCCCCTGGTCGCGCACTGCCAGACCACCTGGCACCGGGACGCCGCCTACTACGCCGTACCGTGGCGCGGCACCTGGGCCAGCGAGGGCGGCGGCCCGACCATGGGCCATGGCATCCACCAGTACGACCTGCTGCTGCACCTGCTCGGCCCGTGGACGGAGATCCGGGCCATGGCGGCCCGTCTGGTCCACGACACCGAGAGCGAGGACGTCTCCACGGCCCTCGTACGCTTCGCGAACGGGGCGCTCGCCACCGTCGTCAACAGCGTGCTGTCCCCGCAGGAGGTGAGCCGCATCCGCGTCGACTGCGCGGACGCCACCGTCGAACTCACCCACCTGTACAGGCACCGCAACGAGGACTGGGTCTACACCCCGGCCCCGCACGTCCCCGCCGAGCGCGCCGACGCCTGGCGCACCCCGGAGGCGGACGTGCCCAGCTCGCACACCGCGCAGCTCGGCGCCCTCCTCGACGCCCACGACGCAGGTGTACGGCCGCCGGGCAGCGGCCCGGACGCCCGCGCCACCCTCGAATTCGCCGCCGCGCTCTACAAGTCGGCGTTCACGGGCCGCACCGTGCACGCGGGTGAGATCGGCCCCGGCGACCCCTACTACGCAGCCATGCACGGCGACCACCCCCACTGGGCCCCCACCGAGGAGCGCGCATGAGCATCCGCGTCACCCACGTCCACGGCGAGCACATCGCGGTCGCGGCGGCGGACGGCACCGAGATCCTCCGTTACGTCTACCGCCCCGACCCCGAGGCGTACGAGGCGCGCAAGCCGTACGCCCACCCGGTGCGCACCCTCGCCGGACGCACCGTCACCGGCTACCGGCCGAGCGACCACCGCTGGCACAAGGGCCTCCAGATGACGGCCAGCCACCTGTCCGGGCAGAACTTCTGGGGCGGCAACACCTACGTCCACGGCCAGGGTTACCAGGTGCTGCCGGAGCGGGTCGGCTCGATGCGGCACGACGGCTTCTCCGAGTTCGCCGTCGCCGACGACCGGTTCGCCTTCACCGAGAAGCTGACCTGGGTGGAGAACGGCGGCGCCGAGTGGGCGCGGGAGGTGCGCGGGCTCACCGTCCACGCCGTCGACGAGGCGGCCGGTGCCTGGGCGCTCGACTGGTCGATCCACCTCACCAACGTCCGCGACGAGCCGCTGACCTTCGGTTCCCCCACCACCGAAGGCCGCGAGATGGCCGGATACACCGGACTGCAGTGGCGCGGCCCCCGTGACTTCACCGGCGGCACCGCGTTCGGCCCGGACTCCGTCAGCGGCGCCGAGAAGCTGATGGGCACCCAGGGCCCCTGGCTCGCGTACACCACCGAGCACGACGGGGTCGACGGGCACTCCACGATCGTCTTCGCCCACGCGCCCGAGAACCTCGACGGGCGGACGCCGATCCACGAGTCGCACTGGTTCGTGCGCGCGGAACCGATCCCCACGGCCGCGTTCTCGTGGGCGTTCTTCGAGGAGTTCGAACTGCCGCCGGGCGAGTCCTTCGCCTACCGCTACCGGATCGTCTTCGCCGACGGCGCCTGGGACGCCGACCGCGTCGCCGCCCACCTGGAGGGCCTGCCGTGGTGAACACCCCTGAAGGGCCCGCCGTGGCGAACGGACCCAAGCCCGCCCTCCCGCACCCGCTGCCCGGCGCCGTCGGGCTGTCCCACCTCAGCGCCTACGACTGGGAGGCCGCCGACGGCGTGTGCGGCGGCAGCCCGCACCTGCACCTGGTGTGCACGGAGGCGTACGTCGTCACCGGCGGCCGGGGGGCCGTGCAGACGCTCAGCCCGGACGGCTACCGGGACATCCCGCTGGAGCCCGGATCCGTCGCCTGGTTCACGCCGGGCACCGTGCACCGCATGGTGCAGGGCGGCGATCTGCGCATCACCGTGCTGATGCAGAACAGCGGGCTGCCCGAGGCCGGGGACGCGGTCTTCACCTTCCCGCCCGAGGTGCTCGCCGACCCCGAGCGATACGCGGCCGTGGCAACGTTGCCACCCGGCACGGGAGTCGAGGTGGAGCAGGCCGCCCGCCGGCGCCGGGACCTCGCCGTCGAGGGCTACCTGGACCTGCGCGAGGCGCTGGTCGCCGGGGACAACGGCCCGTACGCGGAGTTCCAGCGGGCCGCCGCCCGGCTGGTGCGCGACAAGGTGCCCCGCTGGCGCGAGCTGTGGCGGGCCGGCGCGCTGGCCACCGCCGAGCGCACCGGCGCCCAGCTCGAAGCGCTGCTGGCCGGAGAGCCGTCGTATCTCGCCGAGGCGACCGCACACGAGGCCGCGCCCACCCGGCTCGGGGGATTCGGGATGTGCGGCCGCCGCGACGAGTACAACCTGCCGGGGACGACGCTCCCCTACGGCGGCGAGTAGCAGCTTTCCCAGGGGGGCGAGGGGGGTCGTCGAGAAGACCGAGGAAAGGATGAGGTGACCTCGGCATGCCCGGACACAGGACAAAGGGGTTCTGCGCTTCGGCCCTCGCACTGGTGCTCTGCACCGTGCTGGCCGGCTGTGGAGGATCCGGAGAATCGGTCGGTGGCGGCAAGGTCGTGCTGCGCTACACGTGGTGGGGCAACCCCGACCGCGCGGAGCGCACCGACCAGGCCCTCGCACTCTTCGAGAAACGGCACCCGGACATCCAGGTGCGCACGTCGTTCTCCGACTACAACGCCTACAAGCAGAAGCTCGCCGTCCAGGCCACGGGCGGCGACGCACCCGACGTGATGCAACTCGACTACCGGCAGATCGACCAGTACGCCTCCGGTGGCGTCCTGCTCGACCTGGCCCGGCAGAAGGCGGTACTGCGCACCTCCGGGATCGATTCCGGCCTGCTCGCCACCGGCCGCGTGGACCACACCCAGTACGCGATCCCACAGGGCCGCGGCAGCGAGACGGTCGTGTACGACGCCAAGGCGTGGAAGGACTCCGGGGTCCCCCTCCCCAAGCGGGGCTGGACCTGGGACGACTGGGCGAACGACATGCGGGCCCTGGCCAAGGCGACCGGCAAGCCCGGCGGCACCGACCCGGGCTGGAGCGAGGACGCCTTCGAGGTCTGGCTGCGCGGGCAGGGCAGGTCCCTGTACACCACGGATCGCCAACTGGGCTTCGGCGCCGAGGATCTCGCCAGATGGTGGACCTTCACCAAGGGGCTGCAGCGGGAGGGAGCCGTCTCCCCGGCCGAGCAGAACACCCAGCTCGACGGCTCGGTCGAGAACACCCCGCTCGGCCGCGGCAAGGCGGTCGCCGACACCAACTGGGACGCGCCGACGAGCGGTTTCCTCGCGCTCGTCCCGACCGGCATCGCGCTCGCCCCGATGCCGTCCGGCGCGGACGGCACACCCGGCCAGTACTACAAGCCGTCGATGTTCCTCGGCATCTCCGCCCACACGCCCCACGCCAAGGCGGCGGCCGAGCTGGTCGACTTCCTCATCAACGACGAGGACGCGGCCAAGGTCCTCGGCGCCACCCGCGGCATCCCCGTCAACGAGACCATCCGCAAGGAGACCACACCCCTGCTGAAGGACTTCGACAAGACCATCGCCGACTACCAGGCGTCCGTCGAAGGCACCCTCGACGACCCGCCGCAGGCCCCGCCGCCCGGCGACAACTCCCTCCAGACCACCTTCCAGCGCGACTACGACCAGGTCTCCTTCGACCTGATGTCGCCCGCCAAGGCGGCCAAGGACTACATCACCGAGGCGAAGGCGGAGCTGAGGTCATGACCACCACCGCGATCCCGACACCGGCGAAGCCCGCCACCACCGCGGCCCCGAAGCGCCGGTCCAGGCGCGAACGCCAGGGCGCCGCCTGGGTGTTCCTCTCTCCGTGGCTCCTCGGCGCGAGCGTTCTGACGCTGCTGCCGATGGCCATCTCGCTGTACCTGTCGTTCACCGACTACAACCTCTTCGACCCCCCGCACTGGGTGGGCCTGCGCAACTACACGCAGATGTTCACCCAGGACCCGCGCTACTGGCGTTCGGTCCTCACGACCCTCACCTACGTCGTGATAGCCGTGCCCCTGCAACTGGCGCTCGCGCTCGGCGTCGCGCTCGCCCTGAAGCCCATCAAGCGCGGCAAGGGCTTCTACCGGTCCGCGTTCTACGCCCCCTCGCTGCTCGGCGCCTCCATGTCCGTCGCCCTCGTCTGGCGGGCGATCTTCAACGACGGCGGCACGGTGTCCCACCTGCTCGGCACCGGCGGCTGGGTGAACCGGCCGGGCTGGGCGCTGCTGTCCGTGGCCCTGCTGACGGTGTGGCAGTTCGGCGCCCCGATGGTCATCTTCCTCGCGGGCCTCCAGCAGATCCCCGCCGAACTGTACGAGGCGGCGGCCTGCGACGGGGCCGGGAAATGGCGGCAGTTCGTGTCCGTCACGGTTCCGATGCTGTCCCCGGTGCTGTTCTTCAACCTGGTGCTCCAGATGATCCAGGCATTCCAGGTGTTCACGCCCGCCTTCGCGGTCAGCGCCGGCAAGGGCGGTCCCGCCGACTCGACCCTCGTCTACACCCTCTACCTCTACGACCGGGGCTTCGTCGCCTCCCACATGGGCTACGCCTCCGCCATGGCCTGGGTACTGCTGCTGGTCATCGCCGCCGTCACGGCGGTGCTGTTCAGGACCTCACGCTCCTGGGTCTTCTACGCCTCCGAGGGGGACCGATGACCGCCGTATCGAGCAGCGCGTCAACTGCCGCACGCCGCAAGCCGGTTCCCTGGGGTCGTATCGCCCTGCACGTCGGCTGCGTCGCCGCCCTGCTGGTGATGCTCTACCCGCTGGCCTGGCTGCTCGCCACCTCCCTCAAGCCGGCGAACGAGGTGATCGCGAGCCTCGACCTCCTGCCCAGCCACCTCGAATGGTCCAACTACAAGACCGCCTTCGACGGCGTGAACGACGTCTCCATCTGGCGGCTGCTGGGCAACTCGCTGCTGATCGCGGGCGGCGCGGTCGTCGGCAACGTCATCAGCTGCTCCCTCACCGCCTACGCCTTCGCCCGGCTGCGCTTCCGCTTCCGCGGCCCGCTGTTCGCCTTCATGATCGCGACGATCATGCTGCCGCACCACGTGGTGCTGATCCCGCAGTACATCCTCTTCAACCGGCTCGGCCTGGTGAACACCTACTGGCCGCTGATCCTGCCGAAGTTCCTCGCCACCGAGGCGTTCTTCGTCTTCCTCATCGTGCAGTTCATGCGCGGCCTGCCCCGTGAACTGGAGGAGGCCGCCCGCATCGACGGCTGCGGTCCCTTCCGCAGCTTCTTCAGCGTGATCCTGCCGCTCACCCGCCCCGCGCTGATCACCACGGCGATCTTCACCTTCATCTGGACCTGGAACGACTTCTTCACCCAGCTCATCTACCTCTTCGACCCGGACAAGTTCACGCTCACCCTCGCTCTGAGCTCCTTCGTGGACTCCTCCAGCCAGTCGGCGTTCGGCCCGATGTTCGCGATGTCGGTCGTCGCCCTGCTGCCGATCGTGCTGTTCTTCCTCGCCTTCCAGCGGTTCCTGGTGGAGGGCATGGCCAGTTCTGGGGTGAAGGGATGAGCGGGCTCCAGACACGCGAACCCGGCGAGGTCTTCGGGCCGCGCATGACCCTGTTCGCCGACATGCTGAGCGTCGGCCTCGCCACCGCCGTGGTCTGCCTGCCCGTGGTGACGGCCCCGGCCGCCCTGTCGAGCGCCTGCGAGGTGCTGCGCGGCGGGGTGGACGGTCAACCCGCCACGGCCGGACGGTACTTCACGGTCCTACGGCGGCGGCTGCGCCCCGCCGACCTGCTGGCGGGTCTGGTCGCCCTGGCCGGCGCGCTGCTGTGCGCCGCGGATCTGGGGCTGGCCCGGGTGGGGCTGCCGGGAGCGGCACCGTTCGCGGTGGTGGCCGCGGTGATCGGCGCGGGCGCGCTGGTCGTGGGCCTCAGGGCCTGCGCCCGCCCGGAGTCGCTCACCGACTGGCCGGCCGCCGTGCGCGAGGCCGCCCGGGACACCGTACGAGACCCGGGCGGCAGCGCCCTGGTGCTCCTCGCGGTGGCGACGGCGGCCCTGTGCGCCTGGATGCTGGTGCCCCTGGCCTTCCTGGACCCCGGCCCGCTGGCACTGGCCCTCACG
Organism: Streptomyces sp. NPDC048417; assembly: GCF_040651615.1. Taxonomy (NCBI): domain Bacteria; kingdom Bacillati; phylum Actinomycetota; class Actinomycetes; order Kitasatosporales; family Streptomycetaceae; genus Streptomyces; species Streptomyces sp. NPDC048417. The sequence goes on from NZ_JBEZKI010000044.1 coordinate 27,847, forward strand.
GCCGTCGGCCTACGGCACACCCGGCGCTGACGACCCGCCTACCGCGCCGCGGGCCGCGGCCTCGGCCCGCGGCGCGGTAGGCCCTGCCGCCACCGGCCGACAAGTCGGAGTAGCGATTCAGGGGCTCGCCGCGTAACGGGTGTGCGGCTGCTCGCCTCGTCCGCTGGTGTAGACCTGTTTGGCAGTGTTGGATATCGATCATGCACCCGTCAAGATGTGGGACTGGGTGACTGGGTGCGAGGGTTGGGCGGCGCTGCCAAACTGGCCGGTCCGGCGATGCTGTTGGCGGAGTCGATGCAGGTTCTCTGGTACAGACCTTGACTGTAAATCAACAGGACTCCACACTGACGCCCAAACCTCTCCATGCACGGTTCGGCAACGCGGCCATTTGAGAGCGCTCTCAAGAGCAGTCCTCACCCCCCACTGGAGAAGGACGACGCTGTGCAGCGAACCCTGAAACACCTCCTGCCCCTGTGGCTCACGGCTCTTGTGGCCGCCCTCCTCGTGGCCGGTGTGCCCCCGGCCCACGCGGCGACGGCCACGACGATCACGGTGGACGGCGGTCAAGGCGGCCGGACGTTCGACGGAATCGGCGCGATCAGCGGCGGCGGGGGCAACTCCCGGCTACTGCGCGACTATCCGGCCGCCCAGCGGTCGCAGCTCCTCGACTACCTGTTCAAGCCGGGATACGGCGCGAACCTGCAGTTACTGAAGCTGGAGATCGGCGGGGACGCCAACTCCACCGACGGCTCCGAGCCGTCCATCGAGCACACCAAGGGACAGATCAACTGCGCTGCCGGCTACGAGTTCTGGCTCGCCGAGCAGGCCAAGGCCCGCAACCCGGACATCAAGTTCTACGGTCTGGCCTGGGCCGCTCCCGGCTGGATCAACGGCGGGTTCTGGTCCACCGACACGATCAACTACCTGATCTCCTGGCTGGGCTGTGCAAAGCAGCACGGCCTGACCATCGGCTACCTCGGTGGCTGGAACGAGCGGGGCCACGACGCCGACTGGTACGTCCGGTTGCGGTCCGCGCTGGACAGCGCCGGATACGGCAGCCTGCAGATCGTCGCCGACGACTCGGGCTGGAGCGTCGCGGACGACATGGCGAGCGACGCCTCGTTCGACACCGCCGTGTCGGTCATCGGAGCGCACTATCCCTGCCAGGGCGGTGACGGCGGCAACGCCAACACCTGTTCCAGCACCACCGCGGCGAAGAACAACGGCAAACCGCTGTGGGCGTCCGAGAACGGCTCACTGGACATGGACGCCGGGGCCCCGGCGCTGATCCGCTCCATCGTGCGCGGATACCTGGACGCGCGGATGACCGCCTACCTCAACTGGCCACTGGTCGCGGCGATCTACTCCAACCTGCCGTTCAGCACGGTCGGCCTGGCCACCGCGAACTCGCCGTGGTCCGGGAACTACTCGATCGGCGAGAACACCTGGGCCACCGCCCAGATCACCCAGTTCGCCCAACCGGGCTGGAAGTTCATCGACTCCGCCTCCGGCTATCTCGGCGGCAGCGAGTCCAACGGCACCTATGTGACGCTGAAGTCGCCGAACGGGTCCGACTACTCCACGGTCCTGGAGACCACCACCGCCACCGCCGCGCAGACGGTCGACGTCCAGGTGAAGAACGGCCTTTCCACCGGCGCGGTGCACGTGTGGGCGACCCGGGTGAACAGCCCGAGCCCGTCCACCGACTTCGTGCACACGCAGGACATCACCCCGGCCGCTGGCTCGTACGCGCTGACGCTTCAGCCCGGCTGGATCTACACGGTCACCACGACCACCGGCCAGGGCAAGGGCACCGCCACCGCGCCCGCAGCCCACGCCCTCGCGCTGCCCTACACCGACACGTTCGACAACGATGCCACGGGCACCGAGGCCACGTACCTGTCCGACATGCAGGGCTCGTTCGAGGCGCGCCCCTGCGCCGACGGCCGGACCGGGCAGTGCGTGCAGCAGGTGACCCCGGTCAAACCGATCGAATGGCAGGACGACTCGGACGCCTTCTCGCTGCTCGGCGACCCGACGTGGACCGACTACACCGTCAAGGCCGACGTCGACCTGCAACAGGCCGGTACCGTCGAACTCCTCGGCCGGGCGGGCACCCAGAACCGCCCGCAGAGCCACCAGGCCGCCTACCTGCTGCGGGTGAGCGACACCGGCCCCTGGTCCATCGTCAAGAGCTCGGCGGCCGGCAGCCTGACCACCCTGCTCTCCGGAAACCGGACGGCGCTGGGCACACACGCGTGGCACACGCTCGCCCTCGGCTTCTCCGGCGACCGGATCACCGCCACCGCGGACGGCGCCACCCTCGGCACCACCGACGACAGTTCCTTCGCGGCGGGCCAGATCGGCATCGGCGTGGTCGGCTACCAGACCGACCAGTTCGACAACCTGTCCGTCACCGCCAACCCGCCGGGCAACCACGCCGGCATCCTCAAGGGGCGCCAGTCCGGGCTGTGCGCGGACGTGCCCGGCGCGAGCCGGACCAACGGCACCCAGGTCGCGCTCTGGGACTGCCACGGCGGCACCAACCAGTCCTGGACCCTGACGCCGTCCGGCCAACTCACGGTCTACGGGGGCGCGAAGTGCCTGGGTGCCAACGGCGGCGCCACGGCCGACGGCACCGCCGTGCAGATCGGCGACTGCACTGGCGCCTCCGGCCAGCGCTGGACGGTGAACAGCGACGGCACGGTGGTCAACCCCGGCTCAGGCAAGTGCCTGGACGCCACCGGAGGCGGCACCACCCCCGGCACCCTGCTGGAGCTCTGGACCTGCACCGGCGGCTCGAACCAGAGCTGGCAGCGCGGCGCGGTCTCGGGGGCGGTCAAGGGGCAGGAGTCCGGCCGCTGCGTCGACGTCCCCGGCTTCAGCGAGACCAACGGCACCAAGCCGGCCCTGTGGGACTGCAACGGCGGCACCAACCAGACCTGGACCTCCTCCACCGCCAACCAGCTGACCGTCTACGACTCCAAGTGCCTCGAGGTCACGGGCGGCGCCACCGCCGACGGCAGCCCGGTGGAGATCTGGGACTGCGACGGGGGCGCCGGCCAGCAGTGGCGGGTGCGTTCCGACGGCAGCGTGGTCGACGTCGGAGCCGGCAAGTGCCTGGACGCGGTCGGGCACGGCACGGCCAACAGCACGGCGCTGGAGATCTGGACCTGCAACGGCGGCGCCAACCAGATCTGGCGGCTGTCCTAGTGCCGCGCCTGTTGCGGCACTGGCCACCCCTGCCCCCGCCGGGCCGCAGCCGCCCCACCCGTCGCCACCACCCGTCGTCACCACCACTCACCTCGATGAGGGAGACCCATGCCCCCCACTCCGCTCAGACGCCTTCTGCAACGCTGCCTGACTGCACTGCTGTTGCCCCTTGCCCTCCTGGTCGTGCCGGCGCACGCCGCGGCCGCGGCCACCGGCTGGACCGTCACCGGCCCGTCCGCGGGCTCCCCGACCGCCGCACAGGTCACGCTGGACAACGGCACCCTCACCTTCGCCGCCTTCGACACCATCCTGCCCTACACCCGGAACGTGATCTCCAGCATGGACTTCACTCCGGTGGTGTTCAGCATGACCGGCCGTGACACCACCGACGCCCACGAACTGGCCACCTCCGTCGTGTTCGAGTCCGGCTGGCAGCACTTCGCCGACAGCCCCGAGAGCTATGAGGCACACCCCGAGGCGCTGCGCATCCTCGACCAGCTCCCCACCGCCTGGGACGAGACGCGCCTGCTCGGCGGCAGTCCCGGAAAGGAGACGTACCTGGCCCGTCGTGCCGGCGGGCGCTGGTTCGTCGGCGGCATCTCGGCCCTGTCCGCCAAGACCTTCCAGACCCCGTTGAGCTTCCTGGGCACCGGGCAGTGGCTGGCCGAGACGGTCCGCGACGGCTCCGGCGGCCTGACCCACGACACCCGCGTCGTCACCAGCTCCGACACCCTGTCGGTGCCGGAGGCCACCAACGGCGGCTTCGTGACGGCACTGTGCCCCTACACGTCCGGCCTGTCGACCTGCTCCACCCGGGGCCAGGCCGGCGCGCTGAAGGGCAGCCAGTCCGGCCTGTGCGCGGACGTGCCGGGGGCGAGCCGGACCAACGGCACGCAGGTCGCGCTGTGGGACTGCCACGGTGACGCGAACCAGACCTGGACCGCCTCCCCGACCGGACAGCTGACGGTCTACGGCGGGGCGAAGTGCCTGGACGTCAAGGGCGGCGCCACGGCCGACGGTACGGCGGTGCAGATCTACGACTGCAACAACTCCGCGGCCCAGCAGTGGACGGTGAACAGCGACGGCACGGTGGTCAACCCCAACTCCGGCAAGTGCCTGGACGCCACCGGAGGCGGCACCACCACCGGCACCCTCCTGCAGATCTGGACCTGCACCGGCGGCACCAACCAGACCTGGTACCGCGCCAACACCACCGCCGCCTACCAGGAGAAGCAGTCCGGCCGCTGCCTGGACCTGCCCGGCGGCAACCAGGCCAACGGCACCCGTCCGGCGCTGTGGGACTGCAACGGCGGCACCAACCAGACCTGGTTCTCCACGGTGAGCGGTGAACTGACCGTCTTCGCCAACCGCTGCCTGGAGGCGGCCGGAGGAGCCACCGCCGACGGCACCGCCGTACAGATCCACGACTGCGACGGCACCTACGGCCAGAAGTGGCGGGTCCGCTCCGACGGCACGATCGTCAACCTCGCCTCCGGCACCTGCCTGGACGCGATCGGCGGAGGCACCGCCAACGGCACCCGACTGCAGCTGCGGACCTGCGACGGCGGCACCAACCAGGTGTGGACAAGGAGCTGACGGTCATGAACCTCCACCACCTCCAGCACGCCCCCAGCCCGAAGGAATCCGTATGAGATCACCGTTCCCCACGACCGGCGCAGCCGAGCGCCGCGCCGCACGCGGTCTGGCTCTCGGACTGACCGCTCTGCTGCTGGCCGTCGCGGCCCTGGTGGGACTTCCCCGTCCCGCCCAGGCCGCGTCGGCGGGCGTGACCGTGTACCCGGTCGCGTCGATCTACCCGGCGTCGACGGACTACACGCTCACCGTCAACGGAACGTCCGTCCCCGTCACCAAGTACCCGGGGTACGACATCGCCCAGTTCGCCCTCGGTACCGGCACCGCCACCATGGCGGTGACCAAGACCAACAACACCGACATCGGCTCGTACAGCATCAGTCCGCAGAAGCTGAACCTCAGCGGGTCGGTCAGCGGCTCGACCCTGACCTTCACCGTGCAGCACGACGACTACCTGATCGTGAAACTGGACGGCCGCCCCAACCTGGTGATCGCGGCCGACCCACAGGAGTCCGACCGCCCGTCGTCCTCCGGCACCGGCATCTTCAACGTGCAGAGCGCCCCGTACAACGTGCGGCCGAACACCGGCGACTACAGCACCACTGCCTTCCAGGCCGCGCTGAACGACGCCGCCGCGTGGGGCTCCGCCAACGGCCGGCAGGGCATCGTCCACGTGCCCGCCGGTGTCTACACGCTGGGCAACCTGTACCTGCGGAGCAACCTCGCCCTCTACCTCGCCCCCGGTGCGGTGCTCCGCTACACCGGGGAGGCCGACCACTACGTGGTCTACGGGCACAAGGACTCCCAGGGGCGCGACCTCACCTGGTTCATCTCCACCCGCTACTCGTCGTCGAACATCAAGATCTACGGCCGGGGGATCATCGACGGCAACGGGGCGGCCTCGCTCAAGCCCGGCAACCTGGGCGTGAACCTCCTCATGCCCGTCTACACCGACGGATTCACGGTCGACGGCATCACCTTCCGGGAGTCCAGCAGCTGGGCCGTCATCCCCCTGCGGTCATCGAACATGACGTTCCGCGACATCAAGCTCTTCAACAGGTTCGACATGGGCGAGGACGACGGGATCGACGTCACCGAGTCCACGAACGTCACCGTCACCCACGCGATCGGCATCGGGCTCGACGACCCGTTCTCCACCAAGACCTGGGGCGATGTCGCCGACATCTACAAGTCCGTCCCCGGTACCGCGCGCCCGTTGAAGAACGTCACCTTCGACGACCTGGTCTCCTGGACCTACTGCTACGGGGTCAAGGTGGGGCAGGGCGTCATCCAGTCGCAGGACGGCGTCACGTTCCAGCACGTCGTCGTCTACGACGCCGCCGTGGGCATCGGCGTCCATCACAAGTACGGGACGTCGAGCGCCACGAACATCCGTTTCGACGACATCGACATCGAGCGGCTGGACTTCACCAACGACGACAACCGGACGTGGCTGGCCCTGATGACCGGCGACACCCAGGGCATCGGCCCGGTCACGGGCGTCACGATCTCCCACGTCAAGGTACGCAACGCCGGCACCACGGCCGCGCGCATCAACGGCCGGCCCGGTGCCCCCATCACCGGGGTCACCCTGAGCGGCATCGTGATGCCGGGCAGCACCACGGCCGCGACCACGCTCGCCCAGATGCACCTCACCAACCTCTCGGACTACGGCCCCGTCACGATCACGCCATAGACACCTGAGGCAGCCTCAGAACCGGTCATCAACCTGTGCAGTCCGGTCATGGATCCAGTATCGGGAAGACCGTTGCCCCCGGCGGTGCGACGGCGGACGGAAAGCGCGAGGCTATCGCCGGGGGACCACACCGAGCTCGATCACGCTGGGGGCGGGGGAGTCAGCACCACGATGCCCGGCGTGCAGGACCCCATCGGCCCGGTATCCCGGCGTGCCCCGTGTCGTCATGGAGGCAAGGCCGGCCGGGCGCCCCTTCAGCTCGAGATCGCCTGCACGCCCACCGGCAGCCGTGCTCGTCCTTGAACTTCGAGAAACGCCTTGACGCCGGCCGTGTCGGCGCGTCGGCGCGTCCAGAACAGGGCGACTTCCCGGAAGGCGGTGGGCGAGTCGATCGCGCGGATGGCCAGCCCCTCGGTGCTGGTGGTCCGGAGGGCCAGGCGATTGATGACGCCGATACCGAAGGCGGAGCGGACCAACGCGACCAGGGTGGTCGGCTGGTCGGTCAGGTACGCGATGTCGGCCCGCCCGGCTGCCTCGCCCAGCGTGTGGCGCAGATCGAACCCGCCGCCGTCCTCCTCGCTACCGGCCGGATTGCCGATGAGCGGTCGCTCGAGGATGTCCGCGACGCTCACCGAGGTCCGGGCGGCGAGCGGGTCGTGCTCGCGCATCACGGCGACGATGTCCTCGCGCCAGATCGGGCGATGGCAGAGCGTCGTCTCGTGCATCTTCGGCAGCAACGGCCGGAAGGCGAGATCGACGGTCCCGCTGAAGGCCATCTCCTCCAGCGTCGAGGCGTTCCCCTCGAACAGTTCGACAGTCAGGCCGTGGTACTTCGACTTCAACTCCCGCAGCACCGCCGGAAGGTACGTCGAGCTGACGCTCGGATAACTGCCGACGCTCACATGCGTGGCGAAACCGTCGAGCGTGCTGCGTGCCGCGTCGATGCCGCGCTGCAACTCCAGCAGGGCAGTCATGGCATGCCCGCGGAACAGCTCCCCGGCCGTGGTCATGCAGACGGGACGTGCCCTGCGGTCGAAGAGCGTCACCCCGAGGGCGTGTTCGAGCGCGGCGATATGGGCACTGACCCGCGACTGCGACAGGTGCAGTACGGGGGTGGCGGCGCCGAACCCGCCTTTGTCGGCCACCGCGAGAAAGCTGCGCAGCCAGGCGGTCTGCAGCGACATGGCGTCCCGGGGATCACGCGGAGGCAGGTCGACCGCGCCGAGGTCCTCGTCGCACGTCTCCGGAACCATCGGCCCAGGCTCGGTGAAGTACGGCGCCCCGCTCACCGGCCGGACGGTCCCTGCGCCCCGGCGGCGAGCCGAATCGGCCGCACCACGCCGGTCAGGGAGCGGTACCGGTGCACGGACGGCGTTCGCGCCGCGTCCGCGATGTCGTCGAGGTGTTCCGTCCCGGGCTGTGTCACGTGGACGCCCCCTTCACGGGTCGACGGTGCCGCCCGTTGACTGGACGGCCCCGGTGGCCGCCATCTTGCTATGAGAGTCCGCCCGAGGTGAAGGCTGCGGCAGCGACTACCTGGGGTGAGCCGCCTGGACCCACATCCTGCGCCAGGGCGGCGATCTACGATGCCGCCGCGACCCGACCCGGCCCATGAGGGAACGCCGGGAAGGCCTGACCGCCTGCGCCGCCGATGCGGCCGGCTCGGCGGTCGGCATCCGCCGGCCGTCACACCGCGGTCATCCCGCCGTCGAGGACGAGAGCGGCTCCGTTGACGAATCGGCCGTCCGGGCCCGCGACGAAGGCGACCATCGCCGCGACCTCCTCCGGCGCTCCCATCCGGCCGTCGAGCTGCCGTTCCGCCATCGCCGCACGCGCGGCGACCGGGTCCGGCGCGTTCGCGAGGATCTTCCCGATCCACTCGGTCTCGACGGTCCCGGGGCAGATCGCCACGCAGCGAATTCCTTCGCGGGCGTGGTCCACCGCGATCGCGCGGGTCAGACCGACCAGCCCGGCCTTGGACGCGCAGTAGGCCGCGCGGCGGGCCAGGCCGACCTGGCCGCCCACCGAGGCGATGTTGACGATCACCCCGCTGCTGCGGTCGAGCATCAACGGCAACGTCGCCCTGGTGGTGAGGAACGGCCCGGTGAGGTTCACCGCCAGGACGCGGTCCCAGTCCTCGTCGCTCGTCTCCAGCACGGTCGCGGCCACACCGATGCCGGCCACGTTGACGAGCACCTGCGGGGCGCCGACCGTCACCGCGATCTCCCGGGTCACCGCGCCCACCTGCAGAGGGTCGCACAGGTCCACGGTGAAGGGGTGCGCCCGCCCCCCGGCCTCCTGGATCAGCGCATGCGTCCTGGCCAGCCCGGCGACGTCCAGGTCCATCATCGCGACCTCGTACCCTTCGTGCGCCAGACGCACGGCGGTGGCGCGGCCGATGCCGGAGGCGGCGCCGGTCACCGCGGCGACGGCACTCACGAGTACGCCGTGCCGGGCAGCGAGCCGTCCATGGCGTACCCGCCGTCGACGTCCAGGCAGGCGCCGGTGGTGTAGCGCGCTTCCTCGGACGCGAGGTAGCAGATGGCCGACGCCACCCACTCCGGCGACGCGATCTCCCGCACCGGGATCTTCGCCACCAGCGAGTCCACGATCTCCTGGGTGTAGATGGGTTCACTCATCGCGGTCCGGGTGGCGCCCGGGCGTACGCAGTTCACCGTGACGCCGTGGTGAGCCAGTTCGGAGGCCATCGTGCGGGTCATCGCCTCGAGCCCGCCCTTGGTTGCCGTATAGGGCGCCGCGTTCGGCTCGGACACCACGGCATGGACCGACGAGACGTTGACGATGCGGCCCGGCGTGCCGTGGTCCACCATGATGCGGGCGGCGGCCTGACTCAGGAAGAACACGCCGGTCAGGTTCACCGCGACGACGCGATCCCAGTCGGCCCGGGTGACCCTGAGAAACGGCGCGATGTGCAGGATTCCCGCGACATTGGCCAGTACGTCGAGCCGCTGGAACTCCGCCCGCAGATAGGTCTCCAGCCGCTGTCCCGCGTACGGGTCGGCCACATCCACGTCGATTCGATGCAGACGCCCCGGTGACAGGTCAGGCCACGGATGGACGTGCCGCAGGTCGACTGCGACGACCGTGGCGCCCTCGTCCAGTAGCCGGATCGCCGTCGCCCGGCCTATGCCGGAGTCGGCTCCGGTGACCACGGCAACCTTCCCGCTGAATCTCATGCTGGTACCTCTCGTGCCTCTCGAACCGAGTGAAGAGCGAGTGAAGGGGGGTCAACGGCCGACCCCGGGTGACGACCACGCGCTGTCACCGCGCATGCGTTCGTACCCCCCAGCTGTCGTGCTGGCCTTCAGCCAGGGGGAGTGGGCCGCGCCCCGAGCACCGAACCAACCCGTGCGGTCGTGAACGCCGACAGGTTCTCCGATCTGCAAGCAAGGGCACCGTGAGGAACACGTCGAGGCGTGCACCGTCCCGGAATTGGTCGAATCCGGACGCGGAGACCTGGGGGCATGCGACCAAACCTAGAACGGCGTGCGTCCTACGACGAAGCGCGAGTAACAGGACGCCGCCATCCGAAATTCGGATGGCCGCAGGGTGGCGAAGGCCAGGAGAGACGCCGGCGTCGAAGAGGGAAGGCGAGCAGACATCCAGATGGCGGCCATTGGGATTTCAGCTCGACCGGATTTCAGCTCGATGCTCTCGACTCGTCCGTCCGCGGTCCCCCAACCCTGGCGAGGGGACTGCAGCCAGTGGCAACCGCTGCGAAGTCGGGCTGGTGGAGCCGGTCTTGGGCCTGGTCATCCGCCACACGGATCGGCGCGTTCTGGAATACGCGATCGCCGCCCTCTGGCACCGCCGCTACGTTCACGTCCACCTTTCTAACGGTGCGTTGCCGCACCCGAACCGGGCCGCCTACGGCCGTTCTCGCGCGCCAAGCCGGAGAGGAAGCCATGCCACGTCCCCATCCCACCGCACCTGCATCGGCGCCGGTCCACAGACGCCTCGACCGCCGCGTGCTGGCCTGGGCACTGGCGATACTGACCACGCTGGCCGTGATGCCGCTCGGCACGGCGGCCACCGCCTCGGCGACCGCCGCCGGCACCGCGTCGACCGCCGGCGCCGCGTCGACCGCCGGCGCCGCGTCGACCGCCGGCACCGCGTCGACCGCCGGCACCGCGTCCGCTGCCGGCACCGCGTCGGCCGCCGGCACCTCATCAGTCGCCGCCGCCCTTGACCCCAGCCAGTTCCACGGCGTGCACTGGTCGCGCCTCGGGGACAACTTCACCGCCGACAGACTCGTGTTGCAGGGGCTTTCTCCGAACGACGACTACAACTCCGCCAGAAGCAAGGCCGACGGAATGTTCGCGGCGTTCCAGAGCTCCCTGGGTGCCAACACCGTCCGGCTGCCGATGAACCCCGCCACCGCGAGCTGGAACACGTACAACGCCGTCATCGACGCCGCGACCGCCAGGGGCTTCAAGGTGGTCCTCAGCTACTGGTCCGAGGACGGCAGCAACAAGATCTCCGACAGCTACCTGCCCACCTGGAACCAGATGTGGGACACGGTCATATCCAGGTATCTGTCCAATCCCCTGATCTACATCGATCCCATGAACGAGCCCGTCGGTTTCACCACCTCCGAGTGGCTGGACTTCGCCGCCCGTTGGGTCAGTCGCGCGAGTGCGGCCGGTCTCCCGAAAGACCGGATGTTCATCGAGGGCGCCCAGGCCGACGCCGGCGGTTGGGGTACCGATCTGAGGCCGTTCTGCAACGACTCCCGCTTCGACGGGGTCTATCTCGCGATGCACCGCTACGCATTTCCTTATGGCTCCCGGACCTACAGCCAGTGGGTCGACGACATCAAGACCTACATGGGAAATTGCTCGGCACGCACCGTCATCGAGGAATTCGGCGCCGACGCCGACAACGGCATCAACTACGACGCCACTCCGAGCGACACCACTCCCAAGGAAGTGGCGTTCCTGCGCGCCATCACCGACGTCATCCACGACTACCACCTGGGTGCGATCTGGTGCCACGGAATCGGCGGCCGGACCACCAGCCCGGACCACGACTCGCTGAACATTCTCCGGCTTTTCGGCGCATTCGCGGGTGGCACCGAGAACCTGCCGCTCTGGGCGCCGAATCCCACCGCCGTGAACCGCCTCAAGTACGCCTGGGGCGGGTCGGGTTCGGCCACGACCCGGCTGCGCGACGTCGGCTACGCCGCGTGCCTCGACGTCCCCGGCGCGTCCCAGGCCAACGACGTCCCACTCCAGGTGGCCGACTGCGGAAACGGTGAGAACCAGCGGTGGACCCGAGCGGCGAACGGAGAGATCAGCGTCTACAACGGGACGAAGTGTCTGGACGCCCAGGGCTTCGGAAAGACCAACGGCACCCGGGTCATCACCCATGACTGCCACGGCGGCACCAACCAGCAGTGGTTCTTCTTCTCCGACGGCACGGTCCGCGGAGTCGACTCCCACCTGTGCCTGGACGCCGACCTGTACAGCCGCCAGAACGTCCAGCTCTGGTCCTGCGGGAACAACGACAACCAGAAGTGGCAGATCTTCTAGCGCGCCTCCTGCCGGAGAGGTCGGAGGCCGAACGAGCGTGACGGCCGACCGCCGCGAACCGATCGCCGTAAGCGTGACCGGAACTGCAAGGAGGGATCATGTCTTACCACCGCAGACGGATCGGCGACCTCGATGGCGGCGCCCACCGCTCGTCCGGTGCGCCGGGCGCGGTCGCGTCACCGACGTGCGCCTGCCCGGGCACAGCGACGGCGAGCCACCGATCGTGAGCCCGGCGCCCGCGATCGCAGTCGACAACGTGTCGAAGTCATTCGGCGGTGTCGCAGCCGTGAAGGACGTCTCGTTCACCGTGGCGAGCGGCGAAGTCGTCGCGCTGGCCGGGGAGAACGGGGCCGGCAAGTCCACCATCAAGAACATCATCAGCGGGGCTCTGCGCCCGGACTCCGGTCACGTCACCTTCGGCGGCGCACTCGCCACCGCACGGGTGGGCGGTGCACGGCATTCCGGCGTGGCCACCGTGCACCAGGAGACCAGCCTGTTCCCGGATCTCACCGTCGCCGAGAACCTCCTGATCGGACGTCTCGGGTCCCGGGCCATGACGGTACGGCCGGCCCGACTGCGGGGCGCCGCCACACCCCTTCTCCAGCGGGTCGGCGCCGGTTTCGGTCCGGCGGCGATGGTGCGCGACCTGTCCGCCGGGCAGCGTCAACTGGTCGAGATCGCCAAGGCGTTGGCGTCTGAACCGCGAGCCATCGTGTTCGACGAGCCGACCGCCTCGCTGAACCTCGCCGAGCGGGAACTGATCATGCGGATCGTCCAGCAGCTGAGCGGCGAGGGGGTGGCGGTCCTGTACATCACGCACTACCTGGAAGAGATCACGGCACTCAGTCACCGTGTCGTGGTCATGCGCGACGGGCGCACCGTGGCGGACCGGGCGACGAGTGAACTCGGCCGTGCGGCGCTCGAGTCGCTCATGGTGGGACGCGAACTCGCGCAGGGCTACCCGGACCTCCCGCAGCCCCGGCCGGAGGTCGCCCTGTCGGTGCGCGGCCTGAGCGACGACACCCGTGTCAGCGACATCTCGTTCGACATCGCCCGAGGGGAGATCTTCGGGCTGGCCGGGCTGATGGGTTCGGGACGCACCGAGGTCGCCCGGGCGATCGCCGGACTCGCGGGCAGGACCGGGCAGATCGAGGTGGACGGACGGCAGCTCCGGCGCGGCGACGTGCGCGCCTCCGTTCGAGCGGGCATCGCGTTCGTCACGGAGGACCGCCGTCGTGAGGGGCTGTTCCTGGAGCGGCCGATTCGCGAGAGCCTGTCGATGGTCGATCTCGGCTCGGTGTGCCGCTCCCGGCCGACCGGATGGCTCGACAACGGAGCCGAACGCCGTCTTGCCGAGGAGCTCGCAGCCAAGGTGCGCCTGGTCGCCCGCGGCGGACTGAACGCGGCCGGTGGTTCGCTGAGCGGCGGCAATCAGCAGAAGGTGGTGCTCGGCAAGTGGCTGAGCGGTCAGCCCCGGCTGGTCATTCTCGACGAGCCCACCCGGGGCATCGACGTGGGCGCCAAGGCGGAGATCCACCGCCTTCTCGTCGACCTGGCCGCGGCGGGCTCGTCGATCCTGCTCATCAGCTCGGAGATGGAGGAGGTTCTCGGGCTGAGCCATCGCGTCGGGGTCATGCACGACGGCCGGCTGGCGGGGGTCCTCGACCGGTCGCAGGCAACGCAGGAGGCCGTGATCCGCCTCGCCACGGGCGGTGCCCGATGATTCCGCCGGCGAAGGCGTATGGGTGGCTTCGCGCCGCAGTTCGGCGGCAGCCCCTGCTGCCGGTCCTGGTGGTTCTGCTGATCGTCCTGGCCCCGCTCTACGACGGATTCGCCACGACGGCGAACTTCCGCAACATCGCCGTCCAGTCGAGCCCCTTGGTCATCGCCGCGGTCGGCGCGACCTACGTGGTCATCACCGCCGGCATCGACCTCTCCGTCGGCTCCCTGCTCTTCCTCGCCGCCGCGATCGAGACGAGCAGCGCGCTGAGAGGTGAACCGGCCGCCGCCGTGTTCGTCGTCGTCGGAGCGGCCGGGCTGGTCATGGGCCTGGTCAACGGCGCGGCGGTCGCGCTGACCCGCGTGCCGGCGCTCATCGTCACCCTGGCCACCCTGCAGGTGTACCGCGGCCTGGGTGGTCATATCACCCGCCAGCAGGACATCAACCTGCCCGCGAACCTGCGGGGCATCGGCACCGGGACCGTGCTCGGCGTGCCCGCGCCGGTCCTGCTCGCCACGCTGGTGGCACTCGCCGGGGGTCTGGTGTTCAGCCGGACCGTGTTCGGCCGGTACGTGCAGGCGGTGGGCTCCAACCGGGGCGCCGCCCTCGACGCGGGCATCCCCGTCAGAACGGTGACCGCCGGAGTCTTCACACTCGCCGGCCTGCTCGCCGCCGTCGCCGCCCTCACCCAGACCGCCCGTCTCGGCACCGTCCAGCCCTCTATCGGCCAGGGCTACGAGTTGACCGTCATCACGGCCGTCGTCCTCGGCGGTACCAGCCTGTTCGGAGGCCGGGGAAGCATCATCGGGACCGTGCTCGGCGCCCTCGTGCTGACGACCGCCCAGACCGGTCTGGTCTTCTCCGGCGCCTCGCCCTACGTCTTCGACATCGTCCGCGGCGCTGTCCTGCTCGTCGCCGTCATCGCCGCAGGAGCGCGCTGGCGGAATCTCGCCCGTGCCGCACGCCTGACCGGTCGCTCTTCGACGCCCTCGGACAAGAACCGGACCGTGGCGACGGCCTGAGCCCACGCGCACCATTCGAAGGGAGTCAAGATGAAACCGTTCGCAGTCATTCGATGCGCGGCCGCGGTCACCGCGTCGGCGCTCGTCCTCGCCGGATGCGGTTCGACGGCGAACTCGGGGGGATCGGCGAACTCCGACAAGAAGGTCACGATCGGGGTGAGCTTCGATCTCCTCAACGCGATCCGCCAGGCGGAGAAGTCGGCGATCGAGAAGTCGGCCAAGGCCGCCGGTTACGAGATCGTCTTCAGCGTCGCGGACAAGGACGCGCAGAAGCAGACCTCACAGATCCAGGACATGATCCAGACCCGGAAGGTCGACGCGGTGATCGCGATCGCCCAGGACGGGCAGCAGATCGCCTCCTCGATCGCCCTCGCGAAGGCCCGCAAGGTCCCGTTCGTCGCGGTCGACCGCGCGGTCGCGGACCGGGCGAACACCACGTTCCAGATCACCGGTGACCCGGTGGCCGACGGCAGATTGGCGGCCGCGGAGTTCGTCGGGGTGGCCAGGTCCGAGCCGTTGAAGGTTCTCGAGTTGGTGGGCGCGCTGACCGACCAGAACGCGATCGGCCGCCGGGACGGGTTCAACGCCGCGCTCAAGGGCAGCCCCAAAGTCAGCGTCGTCAGCCAGGTCCCCACCAACTGGGACCCGTCGCAGGCCCTGGACGCGACCTCCAACGCGTTGCAGAGGAACCCCTCGATCAACGCGATCTTCATCCCGTCGGACTTCCTCCTGCCCTCCGTGCAGTCCGCCCTCACCTCGGCCAAGAGGCTGGCCCCGGTCGGAGATCCCCAGCACGTGGTGATCGTGACCATCGACGGCGACGAGAACGGCTGCAAGGCCCTGCGGCAGAAGACCATCGACGCCGACATCGCCACCCCTGTCGACGAGTTCGGCACAGAGGCGGTCCGGGCGATCACCACGGCACTGGCGGGCAGGACCGTCGCGCCCCGGACCGTCCAGAGCAAGGGCCTCCCCCTGAACCGGACCAACTACGCCACCACCAGCGCACGGGTGTGGGGCTGTGGCGCCTGAATCCACCCGCCGGGAGGGCCCGGCGCGGACGCCCTCGCCCACGCGCCCTGCCCCCGCCGCCGCACCCGGCCCGCGGCCGCTGCGCATGCCATGGCTTCGTGATCCGGCCCACCGTCCCGGCTGGTTGGCCGACCTGTCGATGCTGCCCGCACTGGCCCTGCTGATCGGTTTCCTGAGCCTGGTCACCGACGGCCTGCTGACGCCGTCGAACATCACCAACGTGTTCAGTCAGTCAGCGGTGGTCGCGATCGCGGCCATCGGCGCGACCTTCGTGATGCTGACCGGCGGCATCGACCTGTCCACCGGAAGCGTGATCGGTGCGAGTGGTGTCACCGGCGCCTGGATCATCACCGTCACCCACAGCGTCGCCGCGGGCGTCGTCGCAGGACTGGGCGCGGGAGCCGCGATCGGGCTGCTGGTGGGAGTCGTCGTCGCGAAACTGCCCGTGGTGCCCTTCGCCGTGACCCTCGCCGCCTTGTACGTGGTGAGCGGCGCCACCACGCTGCTCAGCCACGGCCGAACGATCGCGCCGATGCCCGTCGGTTTCATCGACTTCAGCATCGCCGGTCCCGGCGGCGTTCCGTACGCCGTCTGGCTGGCCGTCGGACTTTACGTCATCGCACAAGTCGCCCTGACGTGCACCGCGTGGGGCCGCCGCGTCGTCCACGTGGGGGCGAACGTCGAGGTCGCCCGCATCAGCGGCATCAATGTCACCTACACCAAGACGAGCGTCTACGCCGTGGCCGGCCTGTCCTCCGCGATGGCGGGCATCGTCCTGACCTCCGGCCTCGCCGGAGCGGGCGCGAGCATGGGGAGCCCGCTGTTGCTCAACATCGTCGGCGCGGTCGTCCTTGGCGGCACCAGCCTCTTCGGCGGCCGGGGCAGCCTGGTGCGCACCGGTATCGGTGTGCTGTTCCTGGGCTTTCTCTCCAACGGGATGAGCCTGCTCGGCCTGCCCTCGTACGACCAGCAGATCGTCACCGGCATCCTCATCTTCACCGCCGCTGCCGCCGACGGCTTGCTCCTCCGGCTGAGAAGCCATGTCTGAGGACTGCAGGACAAAGGATCTGAGTACGGACATGTCGTGGTCGCGAGGCACCGCCCGGCGGCGTTCCAGGCGGATGCCGCCGCCGTCGGCGGCGCGCCGGCGCAGACGGCCCGTCGCGTCGCGGTAGTAGTTCCTCGGCCTGTGCGAAGTGGCGTCCGTGGGCCGGCCGTCCGCCGCCGTCGGGGATGCGTCTCGTTCTGATGGCGTGTCAGGCAGCTTTTGGGGCAGCTCAGGCGCTTTCAAGCCGACCAGAATCGATGACACGTCGAGGACTGGTGATGCTCTCGGCTCGGTTTCGTCCGCGCCGAGAACCTGGAGGGCGACGACATGCTGGAGCGGATGGTCGAGGGCTTCAGACGGTTCGTCGCCGCCGACGGAGCCAAGGAAGATCTCTATTGGGCTGTGCCACGGTAGGCGAGGACGTATCCGTCGTCTTCGGTGGCGTAGCCGTGGCTCGGTGGGCAGGTCCGGCCTGGGTACCGGGGCATGGCGCCCGCGCTGCGGCGGGGCGAACCCGAGGCCGGCTACGCCGTCCTCGACGACGAAGCCGAAGCTGCCCCGACTCGGGCGCGGCGGACGACCGGCCGCCGCCGCGCGCAGGAACCCCGGTCAGCACCGAAACCCGCACACGGAGCGCGGAACCCGAGCACGAAGGCCCCCTGCGTACGCCACGAACGGGGCCCGGGGCGTACACGACGTAAACACCGGGCACACCCGCGCCCCCGTCGCATGTTCGCCGCAATGTCCCGGGCGAGGCCGACCAGCCGACGTGCCTCGGGCAGGGCGTCCGCCCGGGGGGACGTCACGGATGCATGAGGATCTTCACCGCGTCGTCCTCCTTGCGCTGGAAGATCTCGTACGCGTGCGGGGCGTCCTCCAGCGGGGTGGCGAAGTCGTCCACGCCGAGCGGCGGCCTGCCACGCGGTGGGCAGCACGTCGGACAGGTGGACGAAGCGGTCGTCCGCCGGTCCCTCGGGCACCTTGACAGGAACGCGGGGCCGAAGAGACCACTGGTCGGCGGTGGGGGTACGTCGGAAAGCGGGCAACCAGCATGCGCCTGCCGGTGGGCGTACGCGGGCCGCCGTCCCACGTGCACCACCGGTGCGGACACGCAGGCCGCACGGCAGACACGCATGTCGGCACGCTGTGAAGCAGGTCGGCTTCTGCGTGACGGCGGCGCAGGCCGACGACAGCAGGCACGGCCCGAGCGTGGCAACTTCACGTGCCGGATCCATACACCTCGCGCGGCCAGCCGAGCCGCAGTTGCCCGGCCGACTGCCCGGTCCGGGACTCGACCTGCACCGTTGAGGACCGGCCGCCACCGCTTCCAGGTCGCCGAATGCCTTAAGCGGCCGATTTATGGGCACTACACAGGGTAGGAGGTGGGACAAATGGGTGAAAATAAATACGAAACTTCGCGGACCGCTGTGACCGAGGCGATGACGCACCCCCTGGACACCATGAAAGAGACAGCGGACCACGTACCCGGCGTCCCCGCAGTGAAGGGGGCCTTCGACGGAATACTCGACTCCGTGGGTGCCGTGTCACCACGAACACGGCGCGTGATGGCATACACGGGCGCCGGGCTCCTCGGCGCCGCAGGCATCGTCGAGTGGCCGCTGGCCGCCGCCGGCGCGGCAGCCGTCTGGCTGACGCAGCCCCGGCCGCGCGCACAGGCACAGAGCCTGGGCCCGGAGACGGAAAGGGCGCCGGCCCCCGCGAACCCGCCGGGCGCGGACCCGCTGCCTGAGCCGGTGGGCGGGGCCAGCAAGGCGAAGGTCAAGGCCAAGGGCGCCGGCAAGAAGCACCATCAGGCGATGTGAGCCGGTGATGGCACGGGGCCTTGTGTCCGGCCTGCCCGGCACCGCGTTCCGGCTCGCCGCCGGCGTGGCCGCCGGGGCGGCCGGACGGGCGGTGACGGCGGCGGAAACGGGTATCCGCGCAGGGCGCGCGGTGGTCGCGGCGACGCGTCCCCAGCCGTCCTGCTGGAGCAGCGGGCGGCATCTGCACCTGGCCCTGCGCGTGCCGTCAGGGAACGGCCCGAGCGGTGCGGAACTGGAAGCGGCCGCGGGCAGGGTCGCCGAGGCCCTGGCGGAGCACGCCGACGTCCTGACCGCCTATTGGGACGGAGGCCTCGGTCGGCTGGTCGTGACGCTCGTCGAGGACGCCGCCACGGAGGCCGTGGCGAAACGGGCCGCCGGTTTGGCGGAGCGCCACGGACTGGAGCACATCGACGAGGCGGCACTGACGACTGCGCACCCCGCCTGGGGCGGCCGCCCCAGGACGCACGCGATCGCGCTCGCCTGCGACGTGGCAGGACTCGCCGCCGCGGTGACGGGCCGGGCCCTAGGGCTTCGGAGTTCGCCGCGGCTGATCACGGCGGCCGTGACGACGGTTCGCGAACACCCCCGGATCCGGGCCGCGTTGGAACGCCATCTGGGTGTCACGACCGCGGACCTGGTCATCGCGGCCTCGTACGCCGCGGCTCACGGCTTCGGGCAGTCCCCGACCGCGCTCTGCCTCGACGCGGTGCTGCGCGGCGGCCAGTTGGTCGAGGCAACGGCCCGGGCCGCGCACTTCGACGACCTCCACGACCGACTCTGCGCACCCGGGCGCGGACGCCCCGCGGTGACGGGAACCGCCCGGCCCGCCCTGGTGCCGTCCGGCGACAGGTACGCGGACCAGGCCATGACCGGCGCCCTGGGAGGCGCCGCGGGTACCTTCGCGTTCACCCGCGACGTCGGCGAGACCGCCGAGGCGGTGCTCGCCGCCTCGCCCCGGGCGGCCCGCTACGGCCCCACGGCGTTCAACGCTGCACTCGGCACACGTCTCGCGCGCCAGGACGTCTTCATCCGGCACATTGATCGGATCCGGCAGCTCGACGCGGTCGACACGATCGTCCTGCACTCTTCTGTGCTCAGCGGCGACCGCAGGACCGTCCTGGAGGTCCACCCCAGTACCGACGACTGGAGCGACGCGCGCCTGTGGCAGGCCGCCGCGGCCGTACTCGCCCGTCTGGACGACGGTGGGCAGTCCGGCGACGACGGCGCCGTTGGGCTGCGACCGGTGCCCGGCGGCGATGGCGAGGACACCGCCGTCCACATGATGATCGCTTCGGCCGACGGCAGGGACGTCGGTACGGTGCTCGTGGGCCGGGAAGTCGAACCGCGGGCGGAGTCCGTCTTGGACGCGGCGCGCGCAGCCGGACTCCACGTCGTGGTGACCGACAACGGGTCGCTGGCCGAGTTCGGTGCGCTGGCCGACGAACTGGTGTCGGCCCAGGAGCCGTTGGAGGAGAGGTTGCGGCGCCTGCACGCGGCGGGACGATTCGTCGTCGTGGCGGCACGCCTCCCCGCCGACGGGCCATGTGACGACGTTCTGCGGGGTCTGCTCGCCGCCGACGTGGCCGTCGCCGTCACGGACGACGACTCCGCCGTGGTGTGGGACGCGGACGCGTTCGTGCTGAACGGACTCGATGGGCTCTGGCTGCTCCTCGCTTCCGTGCCCGCCGCCCGGAAGACGGCGCGGCAGGCCAAGACCCTGGCCGAGGCGGGCGCCGCGCTCTCCGAACTACTGGTGATCACCAGAGGCTCCCGGGGCCGGCGCGGCAGGCTGCGGGCCGGACTGCGGCTCAGCCCCGTCAACGCCGCCGCGGCGGCGGCCATGGCCCTCGGCTGGTACCGCGCCGTGAAGGCGACCTGCCGCCAGGCTCCGCACCCCCGGCCGCGTGTGGCGTGGCACGCCCTCGATCCCCGGGAAGTCATCTCCCGGGCACAGGAGTTCGGGCACCAGGAGGCGGCTGAGGCGGAGAGCGCGACCGCCGCAGCGGGCCGGGTCGTGGGAAACGTCACCCGGGCTCCGGTGCTCGCACCGGCGCGGCTGGCGCTCCGGCTGTTGCTGGCCGTACGCGCGGAACTCGACGACCCCCTGACTCCCGTCCTCGCCGTAGGCGCGACGGCCTCCGCCCTGCTGGGCTCGACCGTCGACGCGCTGCTCGTCACCGGTGCCGTGGGCATGAACGCGCTCGCCGGAGGCGTACAGCGGCTGCGCGCGGAACTCGCCCTGGAAGAGCTCGCAATGGGCCAGCGTCAAAAGGCCCGCCGCGTCGAGGACATGGACTCCGGTACCACGAGCACCGTGGAAGCAGGCCGGCTCCACCCCGGCGACGTCGTCGACTTGCAGACCGGTGACGTGGTGCCCGCCGACGCGCGGGTACTGAAGGTGGAGGACCTGGAGGTCGACGAGTCGTCCCTGACCGGCGAGTCGCTGCCGACCCTCAAGCAGGTCGACGCCACCCCCGGCGCGCCGGTGCCGGACCGCCGTTCCATGGTCTTCGAGGGAGCCACCGTGGTGGCCGGGCACGGTCGAGCCGTCGTGGTGAACACCGGGGACGACACCGAAGCCGGACGGGCCGCGCACCTCGCCTCAAGGACCCCTCCCGCGGCCGGCGTCCAGGCGAGGCTGCGCGAACTGACCGGCCATGTCATGCCTCTGACGCTGGCGGGCGGCGCGGCGGTCACGGCGGTGTCGCTGCTCCGCGGCACCCCGGTCCGGGAGGCCGTGCGTGGCGGGCTGGCGGTCGCGGTGGCCGCCGTCCCGGAGGGCCTGCCGCTGACCGCGACGGTCGCCCAGCTGGCGGCCGCGCGGCGGCTCACCGCCCACGGCATGCTGGCCCGCACCCCCCGCGCTCTTGAGGCGCTGGGCCGCATGGACACCCTGTGCTTCGACAAGACCGGCACCCTGACCGAGAACCGGCTGCGCGTCGTACGGGTCGCGGTCGACGGCGACATCCGCCCCCCGGACGCTCCCGAGGCTGCCGCGGTCCTGCGAACAGCCGCGCGCACCTGTCCGCGCGACACCGACGACCGTGGGCGGCACGCCCACGCCACGGACGCCGCGATCATCGAAGCCGCACCCGAGGACCTGCGGTGGACGGCTCGGGACGCCCTGCCGTTCGAGGCCAGCCGCGGATACGCCTCGGCGACGGGCGAGGACGCCGAGGGCACGCGGCTCCTGGTGGTCAAGGGAGCGCCGGAGGTCGTCCTGCCGGCGTGCCGGGGGGATGAGGCCGCCGCTACTGACACGGCACGAAGGCTGGCCTCCGAGGGGCTGCGTGTCCTGGCCGTCGCCATGCGGCGCCTGGACCACGACGAGTCCGAGGAAGCCATGGACCGGCCGTTGGACGAGCCGGGGCTCGGCATCGTGGGTTTCGTCGCCCTCGCTGACACTCCGCGCAGCGACGCCGCGGCACTTGTCTCCGGCCTCCAGAAGGCGGGCGTACGGCCGGTGATGCTCACCGGAGACCACCCCGAGACCGCACGCGCGGTAGCCGTGACACTCGGCTGGCCCGAGGATGCGGGCGTGGTGACCGGCGACGACCTGGCCGCGCTCGACCGCGGCGAGCGGGCGGAACACGTACGTGACTGCGGCGTGGTGGCCCGCGTCGCACCGGAGCAGAAGTTGCAGGTGATCGAGGCGCTCCGGGAGGCCGGGAGGGTCGTTGGCATGGTCGGGGACGGCTCGAACGACGCCGCCGCCATCAGGGCGGCCGACATCGGCGTGGGCATCGGCGCCCATGGTTCGGCCGCGGCCCGCAACGCCGCGGATCTGGTGATCGTTGACGACGCGCTCGCCGTGCTGCTGGAGGCCGTCGCCGAGGGACGGGCCCTCTGGCACAGCGTCGCCGACGCAATCAGTGTGCTGATCGGGGGCAACGCCGGTGAGATCGGCTTCTCGCTGTTCGGCACCCTGCTCGGCGGCAGCTCACCGCTGTCCACCCGGCAACTACTGCTGGTCAATCTGCTGACCGACATGTTCCCCGCGATGGCGGTCGCGGTCACCCCACAGGAGTCGGACAGCCGGCCGGGTGTGGGACGCGTCGGCACGGCGCCGGTGGGGCCGGGCACGCTGGGCGCCCCGCTGATGCGCCAGATCCGGCGCCGTGGCGTTGTCACCGCACTCGGTGCGTGTGCGGCCTGGCTGATCGGCACCGTCACGCCCGGCTCCGTGCGCCGCACCAGCACGATGGCCTTGTGCGGCGTCGTGGGCGCCCAGCTCACACAGACCGCCGTGGGGCGATGGCACAGCCCCTTGGTGATGCTTACCGTCATCGGCTCCGCCGTCGCACTCGTCGCCCTCGTGCAGACGCCCGGCGTCAGCCAGTTCTTCGGCTGTACGCCACTGGGCCCGCTGGCGTGGGCCGGTGTGGCGTCCGCCATCGCTGTGGCGGCGATCGGGTCGCGCGAGGACGGGTCGGCTGCAGCGTTCGTACAACGGGGCAAAGAAGGGGCTTCGTGATCACCTCGGTCAGGCCGGAGGTCCAGTACGGAAGCCCTCACTGAACCGGGCGGGCGGAGAACAGCCCCCAGCCCACGCGGCAGCGTGAACGCGCGATGAAGGGCTCCCGCAGCGTGGGCGCGGCCCAGCGGTTCCTGTCCGCGTTCACCGGCATCTCGCCCCACTTCCGGCCCCATCGGCACCTGATGACAGCCTTCGACCACCGAGCCGGCCACCCGCTTGGCCATCTGGGACAACGTCATCGCAGCCGTCGGGACGGCCGCAACGGCCTGACCCAGGGCCGAGACCCGAGCCGGCCTCGCCCCGGCACGCCACCAGACCGACCGACACCACACTGTGCTCCTTCATCCACGGTTCGCTGAGGGCTTGCACCGCTGGCCGGTCGTCGCCGGTCAGGTCCCAGCGATGCAGGATCAGCTCCTCGCGCATGTGTTCCGCGAAGAAGGGGACCTTCACGGACCGGCCGGTCCACCTCACCTCCGTGTCCGGGCAGAGGTCCTGCGCGGCGGCCGCGACCAACTCCGTGAGCTGTTCACAGCGGCTCATGAACAGGTCCCGCACTGCGATCCTCTCAAAGGGCTCGGCAGTGGGCGGTTCGGCGAGGTGTTCGGCAGGGGTCGTCACGAAGCGGCTTCCGGCCCACTCGCGGAGGTCGTCAGTGCGCGGAACGCGACGCTCCGCCGAACAGCCGGGCGAGTGCCCTGAACGGCAGCGTCACGACGGTGGCGATCGCACTGCCGATACCGCGGAGCACGTCTGCGATGGCACGGAACATGGAGGCCTCCGGGGTCTGGTCTGTCTACGGCTGGATGGATGTCAGTGGCGGGTACCCGCCGGGGCATCAGGTACTCGGCGGTGACCGTCCGTTCGTCATCGACTTCCGGACCGACCCGGCCGTACCGCCGATCCCGCCGCACGCCAGTCTCGACCAGATCGAGGCCGCGGCCTCGGCCGTCGTCAAGGGCGCCAGCGACCGGGTCGGCATGATCCGGCAGGGGCTGAAGGCGAAGGTCCAGGACATGCTCCCCGGCGGCAAGCAGCGCCAGGACAAGCCGGAGGAGTGCTGGTCCCGCACACCGCCGGGGACAGCGAGCCGCTCGTGGACCGGGTCGAGACCGCCGTGTACACCGTTGCGACCGACGCCCCGGCGGGCGACGGCACGCTGACCTGGGAATCGACCACCATGATCGTGATTCAGGTCAGCGGTGGCGGCGCCACGGGACTCGGGTACGCCTATGGTTCGGCGGCGACCGCCCAGGTCGTCGAGCGGCAACTCGCCGAGGTTGTGACCGGCCGGTGTGCCTTGGACACCCCCGCCGCCAACGAGGCGATGAACAGGGCGGTCCGCGACGCCGGCCGGCCCGGTCTGATCGCCGGCGCCGTCGCGGCCGTCGACATCGCCCTGTGGGATCTGAAGGCCCGCCTCCTCGAACTGCCTCTGGTACGGCTGCTCGGCGTGAGCCGCACCGACGTGCCCGTGTACGGCAGCGGCGGTTTTACGACGTACGACCAGCGCCAGCTGGATCGTCAACTGCGCCACTGGACCGAGGACCAGGACATTCCCCGCGTGAAGATCAAGATCAGGGAATCCTGGGGGCGGGCCGAGTGTTCCTCCATCTCGCCCTCCTCCGCTACGTCGGCCCGGTGTGTCGGCGCCCATGCGACCGCCGTAGGTCCGCAGCATCGATTGCGCCTGAGCGGCGATCGTGGTGCTACGGATTATCCCCCTGTGGCGCCGGCAGCGGATGCATGGCGAGCCGGTGTGCTCTGGGCTGCGCCGTGCGCGGCGGACGGCCACCGGCGCGGAATACGGGACATGATGGATGTAAATCCCCGTTCCGGAGGAAGGGCACGAAATGGTCGAATCCGGCCCTGGTGGTACCGGCGGTGTGACGGGTGGCAAATCGCGGTTCGATGACATCTACTCCCGTCCGGACCCTCGCGCGTACTTCCAGCGGCTGGCCCCGCTTGAGTACGAGATCCCGCATCATGCCCAGCCGGTCTTCCGGCAGGCAGCAACCGACCGGGCGGCGCTCGACGGCGGACCCCACGACAGGCCGGCGATGCTGGACGTGTGCTGCTCGTACGGGATCAACGCCGCGCTGCTCAACCACGACGTCACGCTGGCGGAGATGTGCGAGCGGTACACCTCCCCTGCTTGCCGGACGCTGTCGACGGCGGAGCTCGCCGCAGGGGACAAGGAGTTCTATGCCGAGCGACGCCGACCGGACGCAGTACCGGTCTTCGGCCTGGACGTCGCGGCACCCGCCGTGCAGTACGCGCTCGGGGTGGGACTGCTGGACGCCGCCTTCACCGATGACCTGGAACAGAGCTCACCCAGTCCCGGTCTGAGGCGCGCGCTCGCTGAGGTCGGTCTCATCACGCTGACAGGCGGCGGCAGCTATATCACCGCCCGCACCTTCAGGGCCCTGCTCGGCAGCGTCAGAAGGCCGGTGTGGGTCAGCGCGTTCGTTCTGCGGACCGTGTCGTACCACCCGATCGTCCGGGCACTGGCCGCGCACGGTCTGAGCACCACCGTCGACGTCACCCACACCTATCCGCAGCGTCTCTTCACCGACGAGCGGGAACAGCGGTATGCGATCGAGGCGGTACGGGCGCTGGGAGGCGACCCCGCAGGGCGCGAGAAGGACGGTCGTTTCCACAGCCTGCACTACGAGTCCCGGCCCGATACGCGGTGACAGTCCGGCCACCGAGTGGGGCGTCACCGTGCGCAGCGGCGGGCGGCGGACGGGTTCGTAGGACATCTCGCGGAGGTCGGCGGCGACGTTTGCGTGGCCGTCGCGCGGTCGCACGGACTGATCGCGAAGCTGCGCAGGGTGGCCATGTTCCGGTCCGTGGCCGGTGCGGACTCTCGAAGCGTCCTCGGCCCAGGTGGTGTCGCGGACGTAGTGGAGCCGGTTCCCAGTGGTCCACTGCGAGCGCACATCATCGCGAGACGCTCGGGGGAACCTGGCGACTGGTCAGGTCGGTCCGCACGTAGACCCGTCTCGTGGGTGGGTTCGCCGGTCTTCACGCAGGTCCGGCGGCGAGAGAGCGTGGCCTCGAAGGACCGGCTGTGGGACGCGTGGTCGAAGGCGCCGTGGGTGCCATGGGCGGCGCCTTTCGGCTGGTCGGCCGGTTCGAAGAGGTTGCTCTCGCCTCTCGGCGGCCGCCGGTCGGTCTGCTGGGCGTCGAAGCCGGTGCGGGCCAGGTATCGGTCGAGCAGGGCGGGGGACCAGGCGGTTGGCCCAGACCGGCGCCACCGTGGTCGCGCCGCCGTAGTACTGCTTGCGGTGCGGGTGGTCGGCGGCATGGCACGACGCCTCGCGCGGCCACCTCTGGCTGGTTGCTCTACCGGGCCATCCCGGTGCTGCTCTTTCTTCGTGAGCCGCTCTTCCGGCGGCGGCCCGTCGGGGCTGGTGTACGCGGCTTCGGCGACTGCCGTCAGCGCGCTGCGCTGAGTACGCCCG
This sequence comes from Streptomyces sp. NPDC048417, assembly GCF_040651615.1. Lineage (NCBI taxonomy): Bacteria > Bacillati > Actinomycetota > Actinomycetes > Kitasatosporales > Streptomycetaceae > Streptomyces > Streptomyces sp. NPDC048417. Next base: position 54,490 of record NZ_JBEZKI010000044.1, read on the forward strand.
GGTGGCGGCCGTGTCCGGCGCCACCGGCCGCACCGGGCCGCCGCGTCCGGTCGGCGAGGAGCGGTCCGAAGATCTCCTCTGGGCGACCTCGTCCGTCTGGCCGGTGTACGCCGGCCGCGGTGAGCATCGTCTTCTTCCCCAGGCTCTGGGTACTCGACGAGACCACGCCCTTGGGGCGCGTGGACCAGACCCTCTCAGGGAGGAGCCGATCATGAGCAGCGAGTCCGGCGGCAGGATCGTCGTCACGGGCGCTACCGGCAATGTGGGCACCAGCCTGGTGCGTCTGCTCGCGGAGGACGCGGAGGTCGGATCCGTTCGGGGTCTGGCCCGCCGGATTCCCGACTGGTCGCCCGCCAAGTCCGAGTGGTCCGTGGTGGACCTGGCATCCGAGGACGCGGACCTGGTCAAGGACTTCGAGGGAGCCGACACCGTCGTCCATCTGGCCTGGGCGTTCCAGCCCACGCACGATCCGGCCACGACCTGGCGTACCAACGTGCTCGGCAGCATCCGAGTGTTCGAGGCAGTGGCCGCGGCGAAGGTGTCGGCACTGGTGTACGCCTCGTCGGTGGGCGCCTACTCGCCGGGGCCCAAGGAGCACGCGGTGGACGAATCGTGGCCCACACACGGCTGGCCGGATGCCGCGTACTGCCGTGAGAAGGCTTACCTGGAGCGGGCACTGGATTCCTTCGAGCATGAGCACCCCGGGGTCAGGGTGGTGCGGATGCGGCCCGCCTTCCTTTTCAAGCGGGAGTCGGCCAGTGAGCAGCGCCGCATCTTCGGCGGGCGCTTCCTGCCAGGTCCGCTGGCACGTCCCGAGCTGCTGCCCTTCCTGCCAGACATCCCCGGCCTGCGGATCCAGGTTCTGCACACGGACGACGCGGCGAAGGCGTACCAGCTCGCGATACACAGTCAGGTCCAGGGCGCGTTCAATCTGGCGGGCGAGCCACCCGTCGACGCGGAGATGCTGGGCGAGATGCTCGGAGCCCGTCCGGTGCGGCTGCCGCGTCCGGCAGCCCGCTCGGCGATCGCCGCCGCGTGGGGACTGCATCTGCTGCCCGCCTCGCCACACCTTTTCGACGCCGTACTGCGCCTGCCGCTCATGGACTGTTCACGGGCCCAGGCAGACCTTCAGTGGCGGCCGGAGCGGACGGCCGGAGAGGTCCTGGAGGAGTTCCTGCAGGGGCTGCAACGGGGAGCCGGCGAGGAGACGGAGCCGCTCAAGGCTCGCAAAGTGGGCTAAAAAGCTGCTGAAGATCTTGCTCTTGCCGTCCAGATCGCCCCGTGTTGCGTAATTGCCAACCAGCTTGAAGAGGTGCAAGCCGGGCGCGATTTCAAGATCCACCCGTTGTCGTTCCTGGTCTGCTCGACCCGGGACGGGACGGGCTCGTCAGCGACTAAAGGAGCTGTTCCACGCGAGCCGTGGTCGGCGAGCTCTTTGTCGGCCAGTTCGTCGCCGTTCGCCTTTTCCGCCCCGTCGCTGCCCTGATGGCCTGCCCGCTGCCCGGGCCGGGTTTCGTGGGAGTTCTCGTGCTGGTCGAGGGCGGCAAGCAGGCCCGCCACGGTGAGGCCGGCGTCGGCCGGATGCCGGAGGACGGTGCCCTGTTCGATGCGGTAGCGATTCGAGCGGCCCTGCCGGGTGTGGGTGAGGTAGCCGTTCTGCTCAAGATCGGAAATGATCTTCTGGACGGCACGCTCGGTGAGCCGGCACCGTGCGGCGATGTCACGGATACGAGTGCCCGGATCGTCGGCGATCGAGGCCAGCACCCGGGCGTGGTTGGTCAGGAAGGTCCAGCCGCTGTATCCCTCAGCTACTCCGTCCATAGCCTCAGCGTAATACTGGCGTTTCACGCATTCAAAAGGGCGAAAGTATTTTCATGTATCACTTGACGTGCGAGGTGAGGAAGGTCGACGCTGGAGGAGCCAAGGACCGGTGGACGCCCCGGGAGCGACTCCCATGCCAGAACACCTTTCTTCCCAGGCGAGAAGCGGTGACGAAGCCGTCCACGAAACACTGGCGGACGGCACGGTTGGAGCCCACACCTCGCCGTTCCTGAAGGTCGCCGCATACCCGGCCGGTGAGCGGACGGTGGTGGTGGTCGCGGGTGAACTCGACATCGACACCGAGCAGGCACTGCAGCATGCCCTGCGCGAAGCGCTGGCCCATTCCGTCCACGGCCTCGACCTCGACCTCGCCGGGGTCGACTTCTGTGACTGCTCCGGCCTCAACGTCCTGCTGCACATCCGACGCCTGGCCCTGGCAGAGGCCAAGACGGCCCGCATCCAGACCGCGGGGATCGCGGTCGAGCGCCTGCTCACGCTCACCCGCACAGGGCCGCTCTTCGCGCACCCGGATGACGTCGGTCCCGGCCTGGCCGCCGTCGGCCAGGGCGTGCGTACCGGTGTCACCTCCAGTCCCGTGGAGGAGGGCGGGTTGCCGGAGGATGTCGAGGAGGGCCTGCGCACCGAGATCGGCCAGCTCAAACGGGCCATGCAAACCCGGCCGGTCATCGATCTGGCCCGCGGGGTCCTGATGGCCTCCTTCGGTCTGAACTCCGAGGACGCCTGGAGCGTGCTGGTCGAGACCTCCCAGCGCACCAACACCAAACTCCACCACCTGGCGCGGGAGATGGTCGGGGCGGTCAACGGCGCTCCACTGCCCGACCGGCTGCGGCAGCAGGTCTACGCGGCGGTCACCGAAACACTCAACCCGCTCTCCCCGAACCACCGACGCCATGACTGGACCCCTCCTTCCAGCGGGCCTGTGCCACCAAGCGGCGACAGTCCCACGCCGTGACGGTTCCTCGAGGTGTGCGCTGTCGGCGCAGGACTCCGTGACCCGCCTCTGGCCCCGGAGCACCGGGGATGTCGTCGGCTCGTGGTTGTCGGAGGTGGTCATGCGGGCGGCAGCGGTGCGTAGGAGGGCCCGCGCGACAAGGACCCAGGTGACGCGGATCTGTCCGGCAGAGCCAAGGCTCGACCGGGCGCGCTGCCGCACCCACGATGGAGCGGCTGTCGACCGATCCGTCTGTATCGACAGGGGAACCAAGTCGTCGAGACGCTTCGGCGGGGCACCCGGCAGCCGTACAGGTGGTGCGGATGGCCCGTACGGAGTACGTCCGTGTGGCAGCGCCGCCTCGGCGCCGCACACGATGAGCAAGGCACCTCGTCCATGTACTCATTCAGGGAGTGGTCATGCCTCGCGGGTCGAGCCCCAAGTGGGAACGGCAGTACGAACACATCAAGGAAAGTGCCGAGCAGCGCGGCGAGAGCGCGAAGCGGGCCAAGGAGATCGCCTCCCGCACGGTCAACAAGGAACGGGCCCGCACTGGTGAGTCGAAGACCGCGAGCAGGACGTCCACGCAGGACAAGTCGTCGTCCCAGCGGGGCGGTCAGCGCTCGCACAGCGGCTCTCAAGGCCCTACTTACGACCAGCTGTACGAGGAGGCCAAGCGCCGCAACATTGAAGGGCGCTCGTCCATGAACAAGGCCCAGCTCAAGCAGAAACTCGGCAAGTAGGGCGGGAACCTGCCGTCTGCAGGTGCGGATGCCGCCCGGGGGCCTTCGCCAAGGCCGCCGGGATTAGGGACCACCGGCTGGGGAACGCGCGCTTTGACCTGGAATACGGACTGTTCGGATGCAAGGAGGATGCCGTGAGCACCGTGAAGGAATCCATCGACGTCGAGGTCCCGCTGCACCGTGCGTACAACCAGTGGACGCAGTTCGAGGCGTTCCCCCTCTTCATGGACGGCGTCGAGGAGGTCCGTCAGATCGACGCCGAGCACTGCCACTGGACGACGAAGGTTGCCGGTGCCCGGCGCGAGTTCGACACCGAGATCGTCGACCAGCTGCCCGACGAGCGGATCTCCTGGCGCACTGTGGGCGGCGAGACCGAGCAGATGGGCCTCGTCACGTTCCAGCGGCTCGACGACGCACACACACGCATCAGCCTGGCCATGGAGTTCGAACCCCATGGCATGGCGGAGAAGGCGGGGGCCATGCTCGGAGTGCTCGACCGGCAGGTGAAGGGTGACCTGAGGCGGTTCAAGGGCTTCATCGAAGAGCGTGAGCAGGAGACCGGCGGCTGGCGCGGCCGGATCACCCCCGCCGGCACCGACACCGGCCCGTCCGCCGGCGACGCCCCGATCGGGGAGACACCGCAGTCCCGGATGACCAGTGAGGGGGCGCCGGTCGGTCCCGAGGACACGCGCCATGACACCTCGCAAGGCCTCCAGGGCGCGCCTCCGGCTGACCCGGACGACATGCGGCACGGCTGACCAGCCCCCTGTCCGGGGTATCCGCGGCCGCGGTACCCAGGCACCCTGTCGCTGTCTCGGGCAGGTCGTCGCCCGCATGTCCTCCGCAGGCACTCGACATGTTCGGTGACCTCACGTGAGGGCGTCGAGGCGCCGTTCCGCTCCGCTGAGGGAGCGTCGGCAGCGGCTCAGCCCCTTCCAGGCGTCACCGTACTTGTCGAGACGTTCGGGGAGGGTGCGCAGCGTCCACCGGCGCGGGCCCAGTTCCGGGTCGCCGAGTTCGTCCCACGTCAGCGGTGTGGCGACCGGGGCGTGCGGCCGGGCGCGTACGGCGTAGGGGGCGACCGAGGTCTGGGCGTAGGCGTTGCGCTGCGTGTCCAGGTAGAGGCGGCCCCGACGTTTGTTCTTGCGGGGCTCGGTGGTCAGCCGGTCGCTGTGGCGGGCGGCGAGCAGGTCGGCGACGCGCCGGGCGAAGTGCCGCGCGGTGTCGAAGTCGGTGCGCCGGTCGAGCAGGACCAGCAGATGCAGCCCACGCGACCCGGTCGTCATCAGGGCCGGGCGGAGCCCGAGTTCGGTCAGCAGGTCGCCCAACTGGCGGGCGCTCCACCGAACGGTCTCGAAGCCGTGGCCGTCCTCTTCGGACGGGTCGAGGTCGAAGACCAGCCGGTCGGGGCAGTCCAGGCAGTCCGCGCGGCTCAGCCACGGATGCGGGGTGATGCACGCCTGGTTGGCGAGGTAGACAAGGGTGGCCGTGTCCTCGCACACCGCCATGGTGAGGCTGCCGCCCTCCTTGGGCACCCGTACGGTACGGATCCAGTCGGGGAAGTAGTCAGGAACGTCCTTGTGGAAAAAGGACTTTCCCCGATACCCGTCGGGATAGCGCTCCATCACCAGGGGCCGGTCCCTGAGGTGGGAGAGCATGGGGCGCGCGATGGTCCGGTAGTAGTCGATCAGCTCGGCCTTGGTGATCCCGTCGTCCGGGAACAGCTCCTTGTCGGGGTTGGACAGCGCCACCTTCCGGTCCCCGACGCGTATCTCGTCCCTGGTCTTCGCCGTGGCGTTCATAAGCTCCTCCTTCCATCCCTATCTCTGGAAGGACTGTCAGTCGCTTTTGCGAGTGCCCCTTGGACGTGCTCGCATGCAGGCAGCAGCGAGGAGGTGCGGCATCGCGAGTGCGGTGCCCGAGCGGGATGTCCCGCCGGGGCCCTTTCTGACCTGGGCATACCGGCCCGGATGGTTCTTCTTCACGACGGCCACGTAGTGCGTGCCGCGACTGGTCAGACAGGCCCCGTGGCCGTGCTGGGTGTGTAGGACGAGGGCGTCGGCGGTCACCACCGAGTTCTCCGCAGCTCGAGACCGTCCGGCAACGGCGCGCAGGAGGGGATCTCGTTGCTCTTGGAGGCGACCTGCGGCTGGGCCAGGACCGCGCCGTGGTGGTCCATCGCCGCCAGCAGCTGGATCGCCGCGGCCGTTGCGGTTCGCGATCCGCGGACCGCCTTGCCGTCGACCGCGATCACCCGTCGCACCGGCCCTTCCTCCGTCTCCGGCTCGACCGGGGGCGGCTTTCCGGCCTGCAGATACGGGCTGATCGCCGCGTCCAGCGCATCACCGTCCACACGCTGCAAGCAGGCGCCGCGCGGTTGCGGCATGCGGCACCGGCCGCAGACCGGTGAGTGAATCGGCAGCGAAGCCGAGGACGCCCAGCACATGCTGCGGGGCATCCGTGATCCACTTGCTGATCGCGACGAGCGAGCGCGCCCCGGCCGGCACCGCCAAGACGGCGCACAGCAACGCGAGGGCCGGATACCGCAGCCCTCGCACATCGCGGGGATCGGCGACCAGAATCACCTCGACGGAACTCGTCATGGAGCGCGGTGGCCGAAAGCTTCTGGACCACGAAACGTGGCTTGCCGACTGGGTGACGCACCGCCCGAGGACTCCGGCTTGCGTCCGCTGTTGCGCTTGCCACGGTGCTTCCCTGACGAGCGACCGGATGCGGACTCTCCGGACCTTGCCGCTGTTACCAGCATCGTTGCCGGCGTTCTCGAGATCGTTGGCGGCAAATTGATGTATCGACCGGTCCCGTGGGGGTAGACGAAACGGGCAGGACGTGACGCCCTCTGGGACACCGGAAACGTTGAATCGGTGATTAGGCGATGACTACGAAGGCCGATAGGAAGTCCGGCAGGAAGACGGCCGGTGTAACGGACAGATCAGTGGTCCGTGCGCTGCTCGACCAACAGCAGCGCACATACACGGCGCAGGCCGGCATCCGACTGCGCAACACCCCGGCGCCGTTGTACCAGACGCTCGTTCTTGCTCTACTCCTCAGCGCCCGTATCAAGGCCGACATTGCGGTGGCAGCGGCCAGAGCGCTGTTCGACGCCGGAATGCGTACCCCGCGGTCGATGGCGGGCGCATCCTGGCAACAGCGCGTCGACGCACTCGGCGAAGGCGGCTATCGGCGTTACGACGAGCGGACTTCCACGATGCTCGGCAAGGGAGCCGAGCTGCTGCTGGAACGCTACGGCGGCGATCTGCGCCGGCTGCGCGAGGAAACCAACCCGAAGCAGGCCCTGTTGGACATTCCCGGGATCGGGCCCACAGGGGCCGATATCTTCCTGCGTGACGTGCAGGGCGTGTGGCCGGAGTTCGCGCCGTACATCGACCGCAAGGCCCTGGACGGTGCCCGACGGCTCGGTCTGCCGACCTCACCCGAGAAGCTGGGCGGCCTCGTCCCCGGCCGCGAGATGACGCGGCTGGCGGACGGCCTGGTCCACGCGGCCCTCGACAAGCCGCTGGCCGACGAGGTGCTCGCCACAGCCAAGGCAGCCTGACAGATCCGCCAGACGATCTCCATCTCAGCCCGATGGACAGCAGGATCGGCGAGATCGGGATCGTCGGTACGGCGGCGGCCATCGGCAATGGTGCGCCGTGCCACCGATATCGCGAACTGCCCCGCACAACGGACCGGGCGTCGGCGGGCCCGCCGTGAGTCCGTTCATTCCGCGGTGAGTGCGGCGGGACGTTCACGGACGACGTCCCGCGCGGCCTTGTCGTCGCGCAGGCCGAGGAAGCGTGGGTGGCGCAGCATGCCGTCTCGGGTCCACTCGGTGAAGGCGATCTGCGCGACGAGAGTCGGCTGGACCCAGTGGGAACGCGCTTCGCGGACGCGGTCGGCGAACGGCGGCTCAGGGGTGCTCAGTTCCTCGAGCCGGGCGCGCAGGCCAAGGAGGGTACGGCGGTCGAAGCCGGTGCCGACCTTGCCCGCGTAGCGGAGGCGATCGTCCTCGTAGTGGCCCAGCAGCAGCGCACCGAACCCGACGCGGCTGCCGGCCGGGTCGGTGAATCCGCCGATGACGAACTCCTGGCCGAGCGAGCACTTGAGCTTCAGCCAGTCCGTGGAACGGCCCGGCCGGTAGCGGCTGTTCGCGCGTTTGGCGATCAGGCCTTCCCAGCCTCGGGCGCAGGCGTCGGCCAGCAGTTCGGCGCCGCCCTGGTTCCGGTGGGTGGTCATGCGCAGCGGGGCGCGGTAGGTCAGGGCGCGGCGCAGCAGGGACTTGCGGGTGCGCAGCGGCAGCGACCTCGTGTCCGCGCCCTCCAGTCGCAGGAGATCGAAGACGTAGTACGTCACGGCGACGCCGCTCGCTTCGATGTCCCGGCGCCTGGTGAGCCCCATGCGCTGTTGGAGGCGGGCGAAGTCCGTGCGGCCCTGCGAGAAGGCCACGATCTCGCCGTCGATGGTGAAGTCCGTGCACTGCTGCGCGGCGAGTATGTCGACGATCTCGGGATACGTGGCGTTGAGGCGTCTGCCGGTACGGGAGAGCAGCCTGACACCGTCCCCGTCGCGGACGGCGAGGACACGGATACCGTCCAGTTTCCGTTCGAAGATCCACTCACCGGGGAAGTCCCGCTTGTCGCTGAGCGTGGCGAGCATGGGATCCGCGGCCAGTTCCCAGCCCGGCCGTGCCTCACGCAGCAGTGCGGCCTCCGCCGCGGGCAGCGTGCCCAGCAGATCGGTCATCGCCTCTCAGCTCCGTGGCTTTCGGCGGCGACCTGGTGGAGCGTACGGCCACTGCGCACCGAGCGGGCACGGCGCGGATCGGGGGTCGCGCGGCCGTCGGTGCGGGCCCGTTCGTCCTTGGCCTTCACCAGCAGCCAGGCCTCACCCTTGCTGCCGTCCGCTCCGGCGTCCTTGCCGCCCCGGAACCGGGTGAGCGCGTACTCGCCGCGCAGTTTCGAGCCGTTGAGCCGAAAGGTGACGTGTCCGTGCTCGAGCGCTTCGTCGAACGGGACGGGCCGGCCGCGCCGGTCATGGCTCAGTGGCCGGTAGGTGCCGTGGTCCCAGACGATCACGGTGCCGCCGCCGTACTCGCCCGCGGGGATCACTCCCTCGAATTCCTCGTACTCCAGCGGATGGTCCTCGGTGGGCACGGCGAGCCGTTTGTCGCCGGGATCGGTGGACGGTCCCTTGGGCACGGACCAGGACTTCAGCACGTCGCCGACCTGGAGACGGAAGTCGAAGTGCATCGTGCTCGCGTCATGGATCTGCACCACGAAGCGCGGCTCCTCGTCAGCGGCTCCCGGCCGGCCGCGGGGTTCCTTCGTGCGGTCGAAGTCGCGTTTGCCGCGATACGTTCGCAGCGGGTCCTTGTCAGCCACGTCGAGCCGCCTTTCCGCGCCTTCCAGGGGACGCGGCCCCGGCACGACGCGCTCGCCGGGGCGCACGGTGACGTGGACCGAGTACCCACCCGCTCCCGCCCGACCCGCCGCTGCGGGTCCGGCCGCGTGCCGTCGATCGACCGGACGCGGGGAAGCCTGCGTGAGTCGCCTCCGGAACACGGCCGAGTGGGATGTACGGAAGCCGAGTGGGATGTGTGTAACAGGGGGAATACGCTGCAAGTAAGTGCAAATCAATGACGTCATGTGCATGGAGGATCGCCTCTGCCGAGAGCAGAGTCATACGACCTCTACGACGGCGCGGCTCAGGAGAATCCTGGAGAGCACGATCCGGCCACCGTCGGCCAGGGCGCTGAGGGTCTGCCCAGCGACCTGAGCAACGCGGCGAGGAAGTCTGGAAGGGCGGCGACGATGACGCGACTCCCTGAGGATGGGCCGCTACGCGGCTTCGAGACAGTGCCGCCGGTTCCTCAGCTGACCTACGAACATCTGGACCGGATCGAGAAGGGACTTCGGCAGGCCGCCCGGACGCCCGGCCGGGCCGAGGAACTCTTGGACGCAGTCCTGGAGGTCAGCAAGGAACTGGAATTGGATGCGGTCCTGCAACGAATCATCGATACTGCCCGGGAGCTGGTTCGGGCTCGGTACGCCGCACTCGGCGTGCTGGGCGGCACGGGGCGGTTCACCAAAGTGATCAGGTCCGGATTCGAGGACAACGCGCCCGACGCCGGATCCGGGTCCCCGCACGGGGCCGCACTTCTGAGCCGGCTCCTGCGTGCCCCACGCCCGCTACCCGTGGAGAACCACGCCGGGCAGCGCCACACGGGCAGCGGCCCTGAGGAGCCACTGCCGACAGCCACGCTCGTTGGGCTGCCCATCCGGGTCCGCGACAAGCTCTACGGCCATCTGTACCTGGCCGAGAAGACCACCGGCGAGTCGTTCGACGCCGACGACAGAAGCCTGCTGACCGCGCTGGCCGGCGCCGCAGGTGTGGCGATCGAGAACGCCCGCCTCTACCAGCAGGTGAGGCAGGCTACCGAGCAGTTCCAGCGGCGCCTCCTGCCCGAGATGCCGAGTATCGAGGGCCTGGAGCTCCAGGCCCGCTATCTGCCCTCCTCCGAGGCACCGCGGATCGGCGGCGACTGGTACGACCTGATCCGGCTGCCCGATCGCGTGCCCTGCCTGATGCTCGGCGATGTCATGGGACACGGCATCGCAGCCGCCACCGTCATGAGCCAGATCAGCAACATGCTCCGCGTCATCGCCTTCGACGAACAGGAACCGCCCAGCAGCATCCTGCGCCGCCTGGACACTGTCCTCCACGAACTGCACGGCGGCCCCATGGCCACCGTCATCATCGCCCGGCTCGAACCCGACGGGAATGCCTGGCGTCTGCGATGGGCAAGTGCTGGCCACCTTCCACCCCTGGTCAGCACACCCGACCACCAGGCCCGCTACCTCACCGCCGAGACCGGCCTGCCCCTCGGAGTCGACCCGAACATGCCCCGCCCCGACCACGAGGACGTGCTGGAGCCAGGAAGCACCCTTCTGCTGCATACCGACGGCCTGGTCGAACACCGTACGTGGCACATCGACGACGGCATGAACCAAGCCGTCGCCGTCGCCGCCTTGCTCGCCACCGAACCCCTCGCGGAGCTGTGCGACGGGCTCCTGAGCCGCAGGGAGGTCGCGTTCCACGACGATGTAGCACTCCTCGCCGTCCGGATGTGTTGAGCCGTGCCGTGCCCAACGCGCGTCCCTTGTCGTCCAGGACCCGACAGGGACCCGAAACCCACCACGTCCGTCGTTCAAGAGGCGGCTTGGTGCTGCCTCTGCTCCGCCGCCAGGGCCTTGATCAGCTCCTCCCGCTTCATCGACGAACGGCCGGCGATGTCGGCGTCCGACGCCAGTTCGTAGAGCTCCGCCTTGGTCAGTGACTCGAGCGAGGGAGTTGAGCGGCCGCGCGCCGCGGTCTGCTCGGGCAGCCTACGCGGGCTCCTTCGACTTGGCCTGGTCCACGCTCGCCCGCAGCGCGTCCATCAGGTCCACCACGTTGGTGGACTCGGCGGGCTGCTCGGCACTTTCGACGGTCTCGCCCTTCTTCTTGGCATTGATGAGCTCCTGCACCTCTTTGTGTGGCCTCACGATCACCGCTCGGTGTCTCTCGAACAGCGTGAGCCAAGCGGGGCCGCCGCGCGGTGCAAACGAGCGGCTACTCACGTTCACCCACGGCGCTCTCAAGGCCGAGCTGGTGCTCCAACTGGCTGCGAATCTCGGTGGGCAGTTGGCCTGTTCGCGCCCAGTCGACGATCAGTTCGGCCACGTGCCGCAGCTTGATGTTGGTGTTCTGGGAGGTGCTCCGCAGCACGTCCCAGCCCTGGTCGGGAGTCAGCTGTCCTACTGCCAGGACGACCCCGATGGCCTGATCGACGACGGCGTGTGAGCGCACTGCCTCTTTGAGCTGGAGGTTTTCGTCCTCCAGTCGCAGCACGGTGTCCATGGAGGTCTCAGGGTGCGCGGGGAGCTGGGGGAGTTGCTGTGTCGTGTCCGCTTCGGACGTCAACGTCGCCTCCGGGGTATCGGGAGTCCGGCGTCAGTTCGATTCATCTCCTGCCCAGGAATTCGGCGCCGTCACGCCGGCTGCGAAAGCCGGTCCGGCGCTGCGGTGTGTCAGTCACCCGGCGGTCGGGCCGATGTCGTCACCGGTCACCTTCCGTTGTTCGTGCGTGCGGGGGTGTCGTCTGCAACTGCTGGTTCCGGCTGCCGTGTTCGGCGTCGTGCTGAGCAAGGAGGGCGAGGAGATCCGCCACCGTCGGCCCGGAGTCTGCCGGGTGCCGCAGGTTGGTCCCCTCTTCGATCCGGTACTTGTTGGAGCGTCCTTGGCGGGTGTGGGTGAGATACCCGTCCTCCTCCAAATCCGAAATGATCTTCTGGACGGCCCGCTCGGTGAGCTGGCATCGCGCGGCGATGTCGCGGATGCGGGTGGTGCGGTCCTCGGCGATCGCGGCCAGCACGCGGGCGTGATTGGTCAGGAACGTCCAGCCGGTGTGTGACTCGGGTACTCCACGCATCACCTCAGGATAGACGCAGTTTTCACGTATGCAAAAGAGTGAAAAGTTTTTCCGGTATCTCTTGACGGGTGAACGGTAGGGCGCGGACGCTCATGGGGTCAGAGTCGGGTGGATGCCTGGGGAGCGGCGGACATGTCAGAGCGTGCGCCTTCTGCGCAGCACGAGAGCGGTGAGAGGTCTTCGCTCGCGTCGGCCACAGGCCGCCACCCCCTGAGGGAGGGCACCGCGGCCGGCGAGGCCGCGCAGAATCCGCGCACTGAACTCGCTCACAGGGCCAACCTGGCGGACACGGTCCACGGAGACCCGCTGCCGCAACCGGTGCGGCAGCAACTGACCGCCGCCGTCATCGGCCTCGACACGCCGCTGACCCAGCCCTGTGGCGCGAAGGTGGTTGACGTGTTCCTGCCCGTCGGGCGACAGCGCAATGGACCGCGTTCTTTCCGAGGTCCAGGCACGGCAGGCCGTGACCGTTGGAAGGCCGTGGCCAGTTCGTGTCTCCAGGGCCAGGTCGCCGAGATCCGCAGGCGGAGGCGGCGTCCGCCGCGAGTGAGGCGGGCGTGGGGATCGTGGCCGAATACGACGCCGCACCCAAGAGCGAGAACGGCGCGATCCTGCGACGCGAGCGCCTGTACCACTCCTTTTAGGGGGGATCCCTGTTGACGCGTCGTTATTGATGAAATGGCATCAGAACCGGGTTTGATGCTGATGCCCGAAGATTCAACAAGACCGTTGGCCCGCGGCGGGTAGAACCGGCCGAAGCGGAGCGCATCTCATTCTCCGCAGCGGCCCGAGAGAGGCCGTGACGCGCGTCCTCGTTGCTTCTGAACCGCGGGGCACACGCTCGCGCGGCTGATTGCTCAGAGCCGATCCCGCCGCTTGAAGATGACGTACAAACTGGTACATACGATGGTCATTAGGGCGATAGCGAAGGGGCACCCGAGAACCCAGTACGGAGGCGGACCACGGCGTCGAGTCCGCCGCCGGGGGCTGCCTCCAGGGTGACCTCGCCACCTCCGGCGCGGGTCAGGTGCCGGACCAGTGGTAGCCCGAGGCCGGTGCCGTCGTGGTCGGCATGGGGAGCTCGCCAGAAGCGGTCGAAGGCCCGGTGCCGTTCGGCCTCGGTCATGCCGGGGCCCTGGTCGATCACATGCAGCTCGGCCATGGGCGGGGTGCGGGTGCCTTGTGCCGGGGTGGTGATGACGGCCATGGTGACGGCGGTTCCCGGTGCGGACACGCGGAGCGCGTTGGAGAGCAGGTTGTCGATGATCTGCTCCAGTGCGCCGGGGACTGCCAGCACCGGCACGGACGTGCCTGCGGACACGATGATGTCGACCTGCTGCTCGTCGGCGAAGGCGGTCCAGATGTCCGCGCGATCGGCGACGACGGTATGGAGGTCGGCTGCCTCTGCCCGGATCTCGGTGTTCTCCAGCCGTGCGAGAGCGAGCAGCCCCTGCACCATGCGGCTGAGGCGCTCCAGCTCCCCGAGTGCCTTGTCGAGGCTGTCCTGGGCGCAGGGGGCGAGGTGCGGCTCGAAGTTCTCCAGGCGCAGGCGCAGTGAGGTCAGGGGTGTCTTCAGCTGGTGTGACACATCGGAGGCGAACGCCTGCTGAGCCTGGAGCAGGTGCTGCAGCCGGGTCGCGGTCCGCGTGAACGACGCGGCGAGCCGGCGCAGTTCCGGTGGCCCGTGGTCGGTGGCCGGTGGATCGGTGATCCGGCCTTCGGCGAGTTGAGCGGTGGCGCGTTCCAGGGCCTGTACGGGTCGGGTGATCGAGCGCGCGAAAGCGAACCCGATCAGGGAGGCGGCGGCGAGGACCCCGAGCCCGGCGGCGGCGAGGACCAACCAGGTGGTGTGCACCCTTGCCTTCAGCGGGCCCAGCGCGTACACCGTTCGCACCACGCATGCGACGGCGGCGTTGGACCCGCCGGGGACCGTGACGAAGAGGAGTTCACCGTCTGCGGGCGGGGCCCTGCGCGTGCCGACAGCGGGGTGATCGTGCAGGGCCGAGGAGATGTCCGGCTCGCCGGACACGTCCTTGCCGACCATGGCGTGGGCAGCGGTGTCGGTGAGAACGACGCCCCGGCGGTCGGTGACAAGCACGGTGCCGCCGGTCCGCTGCCCGTACGCGATGGCGAGTTCGGGCAGGTCGGCTGTCAGTCCGTGCTCCATCTTGTCCTCGCAGACCTCGGCGAGCGTCATCGCCCCCTGCTCCGCTGTGTGGGAGAAGCGGGACAGCTCGCTTCGGGCGTAGAAGACGCCGAAGGGCACTTCGAGTGCGAGCAGGACGAGCAGTATCAGGCTCAGATGGCTGAGCAGGAGGCGACGAGTCACCGGATCTCTCCGCCGCGCGCCTGCACCGCGGCGGACGTGGCGTCGAGGTATGCCGGGAGGACGAGGCGGAACCCGATTCCGCGGATGTTCTCGATCCAGGATGCGTCGCCGAGCTTGCGGCGCAGCGCGGCGATGTGGACGTCCAGGGTCTTGGTGGGGCCGAAGAAGTTCGGTTCCCAGACCGTGTCGAGAATCTGCCGGCGGGAGCAGACGGCACCGGGGTCCTCGGCGAGGCAGTTGAGCAGGTCGAACTCCTTGGGCGCGAGGGCGATGGACGACTGGTGCAGGCGCACCTGCCGGGTGCGACAGTCGATGGTCAGAGGGCCGATCCGCTGGATGTCGGGCGTCCCGGGGTGCCTGAGGCCGTCCGAGGGCTTCGAAGATCCACACTGGGTGTCCGGAACCGCGGGGCGGGCGCGGCGGGTCACGGCACGGATCCGGGCGACGAGTTCCCGTACGCCGAAGGGCTTGGAGACGTAGTCGTCCGCACCCAGTTCGAGCCCGAGGACACGGTCCACCTCGTCGTCTCTGGCCGTGATCATGATGATCGGCACTGACGAGCGGGACCTCAGCTCTCGGCAGACGTCGATGCCGTCCATGTCGGGCAGTCCCAGGTCCAGCAGCACCATCGCCACTTCGGGCGCGGCGAGACCCTCGGCTCCCGTTCTGGCGTGTTCCACGGTGAACCCGAAACGGCGCAGCCCCTCCGCCAACGGCCCGGCCACCCGGTCGTCGTCCTCGATCAGCAAGACACGCATGCCGAAAGGCTCACAGACGACGGCCACGGCGCGTGGCACAAACGCCGCAAGCTCCCCCGAGCCGGTGATCTTCCACGCGCGGCTCATTCACTGAGGCGCGGAGTGTTGACCACATCAAGGACCTGGCCAGCGTGGCGTAAGCCAAGAGTTAAGACGTCGGGCGTCGGCCCTCGGTCTCCCAGGTGACAGTCGGAATCTGATCCAAGGTCAGTCCGCGGGTCCCATCGTCCTTCTCGGTCGGATCGGCTGGACCGGCCGGAAACGAGGGAGGCGAAACGCTGCTTCGGGGGAGTCCGGGACCTCTCACTGTATTTGCTCTGGCAATTCGCTTGATCGTCTTCCCGTAGCGTCGGTTCTGCGGTCGGTGCCACCGGCGCACCACCGGACAACCCGACACCGCAAGAGCCAGGGACAACGTATGCCCATTGACGAACTACGCCGCCTCCGCCCGGACCTGGCGGAGCCCTTCGCGACCGCACTCCCAGGAGCACGCGCCACCGTGCTGAGCCGTCTGTGGGGCGCCTTCGTACGAGAACCCCTGCCCGGTGTGACCGCGCATCGACGCGAGTCCGACTCCCTGGTCGTCGAGTTGTGGCGGGGCGGGACGCTGTCGGCGGCCGAAGCCGGCGCGCGGCCGTTCGCCGAGGTCCCCGATGACTTCGCGGTCTCGGGACCGGAGGGGCCGATCAGCGGTCCGGCCGAGCTGCTGGCGCAGCTCGGCCTGCGTACCCCGGCGGCGGAGCGGCTGGCGGCCGAGCTCGACAACAGCGTCGTCAACCTGGCCCTGGCCAGGGCCGCGAACGCGGACCGGAAGGTCCCTCCGGCCGACTCGGCGGATGCTGAGCAGGCGGTCGTCGACGGCCACCCGCAGCACCCCTGCTGCCGGACGCGCACCGGCATGTCCGTCGCCGACGTGCTCGCCTACGCGCCCGAGCACCACCCGGTCGTCCGGCTCGCGCTGCTCCGGGTCCCGGCCGACCGCTGGCAGGGCGTCGGCGACTGGCCGCGAACACTGCGGGACGGCGACGCGTACCTGCTGCCGATGCACCCCTGGCAGCGGGACCACGTGCTCGGGCACCACCCCGACCTGGCCGTCGTGGAGGAGACGATCCCGGCCCGCCCGCTGCTGTCGCTGCGTACCCTTGCACCGCTGGGCGTCCTGTCGGGCCGCCACATCAAGACCGCGCTCGACGTTCAGGTCACCAACTACCGGCGCACCATCTCCCCGGCCGAGGCCGCCGACGGGCCCCCACTGTCCGACCTGGTCGCGGCCGTCATCGACAAGGCCGGACACAGCGGCAGCCTGCGGGTCCTGCGGGAGCTGGGCGGCGGCTCGGTGTGCGTGGACGGACAGCCCTCCGCGAGCCTGACCGCCATGATCCGCGAATCGACCGAACGCCACCTCGACGCCGACGAGATCGCGGTACCGCTCACCGCCGTGCACGCGACCGGGGCCGCCATGGTGTCGGGGGACCCGTTGCGCTGGCTGGCGGACCTGGCCGGCCTCGTCCTGCCCCCGGCCCTGACGCTGCTGTCCATGGGGGTGGCACTGGAGGCGCACGGCCAGAACACCCTGGTCGTCCTGCGAGACGGGCGGCCGGTGCGGGTGCTCTACCGGGACCTGGACGGCGTACGGGTCAGCCCGCACCGCCTGGCCCGATACGGCTTCACGCTGCCGCCGCTGCTCGGCACCCGCGCAGGCGACGACGTGGGCGCCCTGCACACCAAGCTCTTCGGCGGCCTGATCAGCGGGGTCTTCAGCGAACTGGTCGACGTCCTCGGCCGGGCCCGGGCTGCTGATCCACGGGCGCTGTGGGGCGCGGTCGCCGAAGTCGGACGCCGCGTTCTCGCCGGCCTGCCGGATCAGGAGGACGCGGCGGCGTTCTTCGCGGACACCATGCCGCTGAAGGCGACCATCGCCATGCGGCTGTCCGAGAACCCGGGCGCCGCGCAATGGACGTCCGTTCCCAACCCCTTGGCGTTGTGCCGTTGACCTCTGGCACCGACCGCTGTCCCACTGGAGCGACCACATGACCACCAGCGCAGCCCCCCACACCGACATCGCCACCACCGTACCTGCCCAGATCGCGGAGCCGTCGCGGACAGCCGACATCGTCACGACCCACACGCTGCTCAACTGCCTGATCCGCGAGGTGTCCGCCCCCGAGCACCAGGTGACGGTCGTCGACGACCACCTCCTGCTGCGACTGCCCCGCCGGGGCCTCCTGCTGCGCACGGCGCTGCGCCGGGTCTCGTTGATCGGAGCGCACCGCTTCCAGGGCTCGGTGCGACGGCTCGACGGCGACGCCTGGGTGACCGTGGACTGGCGCGAGCTGGCCGGCCTCATCCAGGACGAACTGGAACAGCGCACGGGTCTCGGCAACGAGGAGTTCCTGAGCCAGGTCGCCGACAGCCGGGAGACGATCCGCGTCGTACTGGAAAAGCGGGCGGCCGCCCAGCCGCACGCGGACCCGTACGTGGCCTCGGAGCAGTCCCTGGTGTTCGGCCACCGCTTCCACCCCACTCCCAAGTCCCGTACCGGCGACCCCGCGGACTGGCTGGCATTCGGCCCGGAGACCGGCAACCGCTTCCGTCTGCGCTATCTGGCCGTACGCCGCGACCTCGTGCGTGAGGAGGGCGAGCCGCACGCGCTGGACATGCTGCATCCGGTGGCTGACCCGGAGTTCGCCGTCCTTCCGGTGCACCCCTGGCAGTACCGGCTGCTGAAGGACCACGACCGGCTGCGCGAAGCGGTCGCCGCCGGAGATGTCGTGGACACCGGCACGGGCGGACCGGAGCTGGTGCCGACCGCGTCGGTGCGGACTCTGTACGACCCCGAGACCGACGCGTTCCTGAAGTTCAGCCTCAACGTCCGCCTCACCAACTGCGTCCGCAAGCACGCCAGTTACGAACTGTCCGGCGCGGTCGCCCTCACCCGGCTGCTCCAGCCCGTCTTCGCCGAACTCGCCGGCCGTTTCCCGGGATGCGCGCTCCTGGCCGAGCCCGGCTACCGGACCCTCGACACGGCCGGCGACACCGCTCTCCTGGAGGGCTTCGCTGTCGTCGTCCGCTCCGGTCTGCGCCACCACTTGCGTCCCGGGGTCACCCCCCTGCTCGCCGCCGCGGTGGCGGACGAGTACCCGAACGGTGCGGCCCATGTCTCGCACCTGCTCGCCCGCGGCGACGGAGATGTCCTGGCCTGGTGGGACGCGTACCTCCGGCTGTTGCTGCCGCCGGTGCTGGCCGCCTACTTCGAACACGGGGTCGTGCTCGAACCCCACCTGCAGAACGTCGTCGTCGGCGTCGATACCGACGGCACACCCGCACAGATGCTCTTCCGCGACCTGGAGGGCACCAAGCTCCTGCCCGGCCGCCACCGCGAGGCCCTCGCCGACCTCCCGGCCGACGTGCGAGGTCCGCTCACCTACGATCCCGAACACGGCTGGAACCGGGTCGCGTACTGCCTCCTGGTCAACCACACCGCCGAAATGCTCAGCGCCCTGGCCGACCTCGACCCGACGCTGGAACCCGCCCTCTGGGGCCTGGTCCGCGACCACCTCGCCGCCTACGCCCGCACCGCCGCCGAACCGCCGCGCCTGCGTGCTCTGTTGTCCGGCGTACCGCTGCCGGCCAAGGCCAACCTTCTGCTGCGCTGGTCCCGCAAGGCCGACCGGCACGCGACCTACGTGCCCGTGCCCAGCCCGCTCGGCAAGGACTTCCCCCGCGAGGTGGTCCGGTGAGGCCCGAGGTGTCCGACCTCGTCGCCGCACTGCCCGACGACGATCTGCCCGCCTACGTCTACGACCTGCCGGACCTGCGTGAGCACGTGCGTACGATCCGGGCCGCACTGCCGGAACGCGTCGAGCTGCTGTACGCGGCCAAGGCCAACTCCGACCCCGGGATCCTGCGAACCCTCGCCGGACACGTCCACGGCTTCGAGGCGGCCTCCGGCGGCGAACTGGACCACGTCCGCGCCATCGTCCCCGACGCACCGATCGCCTTCGGTGGCCCTGGCAAGACGCAGCAGGAGCTGACCCGCGCCCTGGACGCAGGAGCCGAGCGCCTGCACATCGAGAGCGAACACGAACTCCGCCTGCTCACCACTGTGCTGGGCGACCGGACCGTGGAGGTACTGCTGCGCGTCAACCTGCCCGTCGACGTGGGCCGAGTCGCCCTGGCCATGGGCGGCGGGCCGTTCGGCATGGATCCCGTACAACTGGACCGCTGCCTCAAGGTGATGGAGTCGGCCCCCGGCGTCCGGCTGCGCGGCCTCCACCTCCACCTTGCCAGCGGCCTCCAGGCCCAGCCCCAGCTCCTGCTCGTCGACAAGATCCTTGCCTGGGCCGAGAACTGGGCCCGTGATCGCGGAATCGACCTGAGGGAAGTCAACGTCGGCGGCGGAATGGGCGTCGACTACACGCATCCGCCCAGAGTGTTCGACTGGCCCGCCCTCGGCGCCGGACTGCGCCGGATCCTCGCCCGCCACCCCCACCTCACGCTCCGGATCGAACCAGGCCGCTCGGTCACCGCCTACTGCGGCTGGTACGTCACCCAGGTCCTGGATATCAAGTTCAGCCGAGGGCACGCGTTCGCCGTCCTGCGCGGAGGCACCCACCACCTGCGCACGCCGGCCGCGAAACAGCACGACCAGCCCTTCGAGGTGATCCCCGACGACATCTGGCTCCGGCCCTGGAACCGTCCGGAGGTCCGAGACGAGCCGGTGACGCTGGTCGGACAGCTCTGCACGCCCAAGGACGTACTGGCAAGACGGATCATGATCGAACGGCTGCGCGTCGGCGACCGCGTCGCCTTCGCCATGGCCGGCGCCTACGCATGGAACATCTCCCACCACGCGTTCCTCATGCACCCCCACCCGACCTTCCATCACCTCGACGACGCCGACGCGCCCGTCGCAGGCGACACGTACGCCCGCCAGACGTCATGAGCGCCGTCTTTCGCATGCCGGTGACGCACGTCCTCGCCGTCCGGAACTTCCGGCGCTACCTGCTCGGACAGCTGGTCTCCAACATCGGCACATGGATGCAGCGCGCCGCCCAGGACCTGCTCGTCCTCCACACCACCGGCAACAGCGGCAGCGCGGTCGGCATCGTGACCGCGCTGCAGTTCCTGCCGCAGACCCTGCTCGGCCTGACCGGAGGCGTTCTGGCCGACCGGTACCCCAAGCGACGGACGCTGCTCCTGACCCAGACGGCGATGGCCGCCCAGTCACTTCTCCTGGGACTGCTCACGGTCACCGGAGCGGTGAACCTGCTGTCCGTCTACGCCCTGGCCTTCGCCCTCGGCACGGCCACCGCCGTGGACGGTCCCGCCCGCAACGCCTACATCTGCGAACTCGTCTCCCGTGAGCGCACGGCCGGCGCGGTCAGCCTGAACGCCGCCCAGTTCAACGTGGCCCGCGCCGTCGGCCCGGCCCTCGCCGGCCTGACCGTCGCAGCCTTCGGCACCGGCCCGGTGTTCCTCCTGAACGCCGCCTCGTACCTGGCCGTCCTCTACGGCCTGAGCACCATCCGTACCGACGCACCGGACGCCCCTGTCCGCCCGCGACCTGGCCCCACCCGAGCGCGCGAGGCACTCCGCCACATCGCCACCACCCCGGAGCTGCTCCTGCCGATCAGCCTCATCGCCTTCGTCGGCACCTTCGGCCTCAACTTCCAGGTCACCATCTCGCTCGTCGCCATCACGGTCTTCCACACGGGCGCCGCCACCTTTGGCTGCCTCTCCGCCGCCTACGCTCTGGGCAGCCTCCTCGGCGCGATCTACTGGGCCAACCACGGCAAGCCCCCCACCGCCCGCCGTCTGACCTCCACCACGATGGGCTTCGGTGCACTGGAAGTCGCGCAGGGCCTCATGCCGAGCTACGGCTCGTTCCTGGCCCTGCTGTTCTTCACCGGATGTGCCGCGGTGACCGTGACCACCACGGCCAACGCGCTGATCCAGCTCCACGCCGACCCACATGTGCGGGGCCGCGTCCTGTCCGTCTACTTCCTCGTCCTCCTCGGCGGGACCCCCGTCGGCGCCCCGCTGGTCGGTCTGGTGTCGGACACGCTCGGCTCCCGTTCCAGTCTGATCCTGGGCGGCTTCATATCGCTCATCACCGCGCTCACGCTCTCCGTCTCGTTCGCAAGCCGAAGCCGAAGCCGAAGCCGAAGCCGACGGCGTATCCGCATCACGGAACCGACACCTGTGACCAGCTCACCTTTTGCTTCAGCCCAGCCGAGAGGAGAGCGGCAGCCCGACCTCTGATGCATTCGGTCGTCGCCGCCGGCGGTGCGGGTCGAGGGCCTGCCGGCAGATACCGCGACCGGGGCGGCAGCCTTCGAGGTCAAGTCGGTTGCGGCCAGTGTCCGGCAGGGTTTGCCCACTGCGGCCCCTCTTCTCAAGCAAAGGCGACCCGCTGCCCTGCGCCTCTGACCAGGGGGGCGCCTGCACGCGTACTGCTGGCGCGCCTTACTCTTACAACATGTAGGAGTTGTCGGGGGGTGCAAGCGCGCCCCGGCAGACCCCAAGGGGGCACTCCGTGGGTGGCCTCTCGGCGCCGACGGAGCCGGGTCCTTGGCTGAGGAGTGGCGAGAATGAGCGAACACCGGCGCCGATCGTCGGGGAGGACCATACCGTCCGGCTCTGACGGTGTGCACCACGGTGGCCGGGCCGCGGCGCGCAGGGCTGCGCGGTCCCGGGACGGGCGTGCCCGCCGAACCCCGGGCACGCGACGTGCGGACTCCACACGGTCCGGTCGGCGGGGCCTGATCGACTACCCGCGGGCCGGCCGACGTGGTCTCCGGCGGTGGCTGCCGTCGTGGAAGCTGGTGTCGGGCACCTTCCTGCTGTTCGTCGGCGGCCTGCTGGGCTTGTTCGGCTATGCCTACGCCACGACGACCATTCCCGGTGCGAACCCCAATACCCAAGCGCAGAGCAACACCTTCTACTGGTCGGACGGCTCGGTGATGACCACGCAGGGGTCGACCAACCGGCAGAACGTCGACCTCGCCCAGGTGCCGAAGCTGGTGCAATGGGACTTCCTCGCCGCGGAGAACGCCACCTTCTACTCCGATCCGGGTGTCGACACGCAGGGCATGCTCCGCGCCGTCTACCACATGGCCACGGGCGGTGAGGTGCAGTCGGGGTCCACCATCACCCAGCAGTTCGTGAAGAACACCTACCTCAGTCAGGACCAGTCGGTCACCCGCAAGCTCAGGGAGATCATGATCTCTCTGAAGATCGGCGGGCAGATGTCCAAGCAGCAGATCCTGCAGGGCTACCTCAACACCTGTTACTACGGCCGGGACGCCTACGGCATCGAGGCCGCGGCCCGTACCTACTACCACGTGCACGCTTTCCAGCTGACCGTCAGCCAGGGGGCCTTCATCGCCGCAACGGTCAACGAGCCGAGCCTGCTCATGCACGCCGACACCGACCCGCAGGCCAAGGCTCAGGCCAAGGCGCGCTGGACGTACGTACTGGACCGCATGGTCAAGATCCACAAGCTCACCGACGCCCAGGAACAGCAGTACCTGGCGGCCGGGTTCCCCACGCCCAAGCCGTACACGCCGTCGGCGGGGATGGCCGGGCAGACCGGTTACCTGGTGCAGACCGCGGAGAAATACGTCGAGGCCCACACCTCCCTCACGGAGCAGCAGCTGGGCCACGGCGGCTACCAGATCTACACCACCTTCGACAAGAAGAGGGTCAGCGCCCTGTCGACGTCCGTCACGGCGATGGAGCGGAAGCACCTCGACCCGCACCACCGCTCTGCCGACAAGGACGTCCAGGTCGGTGCGGCGTCGATCGATCCGTCCACCGGCGCGATCGTCGCGCTGTACGGAGGGCCCGGCTGGAACAAGGGGCACTGGACGGACAACGCGGACGCGACCGGCGTGCCGGTCGGCTCCACCTTCAAGCCCATCGACCTGGCCGCCGCCCTCGACCACGGCGCCGTCCTCTCCCCGGGGCAGCCGGCCTCACCGATCACCCCGGAGTCGAAGTTCGACGGCGACGACGGCATCACCGTCAAGAACCGGCAAGGCCAGGAACTACCGGATTCGAAGGACCCCACTGGGCTCCTGCACCAGCGCAACGACGTGTCCACCAAGTGGGGTTACATCACCCTGCGCAAGGCGATGGAGCAGTCGGTCAACACCCCTTACGTCCAGCTCGGCGAATACGTCGGCTACGACAACGTGGAGGGCGAGGCCCTGAAGGCGGGGCTCCTGCGCACAAGCCTGCAGTACGACACCCCGGGCTTCTACATCGGCACCTCCACACCGTCGGCGATCCGGATGGCAGACGCGTACGCCACCTTCGACGACGGCGGGATCCAGCACGAGCCGTACTCGGTCACCAAGGTTGTCGCCGACGGTCGGCAGCTGCCCGGCTTCGACAAGCCCAAGGGCACCACGGCCATGCCCTCCTCGACCGCCGACACCGTCACCGACGTCCTGCGAGGCGTCGTCGAACACGGCACCGGTACCAACGCCCAGGCCCTGGGGCGCCCTGCGGCCGGCAAGACGGGAACGACCGACGACTACAAGTCCGCCTGGTTCATCGGCTACACCCCGCAGCTGACCACGGCCGTGAGCATGTTCAAGGAGGACCCGAAGAACGCCGGCCTCCAGTCGATGCAGGGTGTCGGCGGCTACGCCAAGGTCTTCGGCGCCGACATGCCCACCGAGGTATGGACCGGCTACATGACAGCCGCCCTTCGGGGACAACCCGTTCAGCAGTTCCCGCCCGCACCGCAACTGGGCCAGAGCACGGACGAATACGGCGCGCCCTCGCCCACCCCCTCCGCCACCGCGGCCCAGAGCACACCCCCGGCCACCCCGACCGCGCCGGCCACCCCGACCCCCACCACCGCACCGTGCCGCGGGCACGGGAAGCACTGTGTCAGCCCGAGTCCGACCGACACCACCGGAACCACCGCCGGTACTGGCGGCGGCCTCCTCGGCGGCACAACCGGCGGAAACACCTCCCCCTCACCCGCACCGACGACCAGTACGCCGACGCCGGCAAACGTCCGCGGCGGGCCTTGAGTCGTCTCATGGCGGTCCGGCGCCGCCCAACTGGCCAATGGGAGGGGGTCTGTACGGTCTTGGGTCCGGCTCGTGGCCGGTGGTGACGCCGGGTGGTGGCGGGGCGGTCGCCCTTCGGCACGGTCGCGGTTGAGGTGGCGAACCAACAGGTTGGCGCTGCCGGTGTAGCCAAGCTCCCGGATCTCGCACAGCAGTTGGGTGACGGGGACTGCGGGGTCGGCCGCACGGTGGGCACGCAGACAGTCGCGATAGGAGTCGACGAGGGTCGGCCGGTAGGCGCAGCGATGCGCAGGGCCGGGGGTTCGGGCATGCGGGCGTGGCGTTGGACAGTGTGCAGGGCCCGGCCGAGGCGGCTGGAGCTTCGCCGTAGCGACACCGCCTCGCCGAGTGGCGAGCTTCACCGACGGGGCAGGCCGGGGATGCCGTGTTCGCGCAGGGGGCCGACCTGCCAGCCGCGTTCCTGGCAGGTGTCGAGGATGCGGGGCAGCGCGGCGAGGGTGGTGCGCCAGGAGCCGGTGGCGGAGGTGCAGTCGGAGTCGTGGAGCAGGATGGTACCGCCGCCGCGCAGGTCCGTCAGGACGGTGTCCTGGACGGACTGAGGGGTGGCCCGCCTGCGCCAGTCCTCGCCCCAGCAGGTCCACAGGACCGGGGTCAGGCCGAGGCGTCGGCAGGCCAGGTGCGCGGCGCTGCTCATCACCCCGTACGGCGGCCGGAAGAGCGTGGGTGGCCTGCCGGTGGCGTCGGCCACGGCGTCGCGGGCGCGGGCGAGGTCGTCGTAGGTGGCACGGGGTCCGCGGAGTAGCAGGGGGCGGTGGTGCCAGCCGTGCACGGCGATCTCGTGCCCGGCCGCGGTCATCTCCTCCGCCGCCCCAGGTGAGCGGGCCAGCATCGAGCCGAGCAGGAAGAAGGTGGCCCGCACCCCGCGCGCGTCGAGAAGCCTGAGAAAGTGCGGGGTGGACAGGTGGTCGGGGCCGTCGTCGAAGGTGAGCGCGACGTGATCCGGCCGGCCTCGGCCGGCCAGGCGCGGCATGGCCGCGTTGCGCAGCGGCCCGAACGTGGAGATCACCGGTGCCGCGTGCAGCGCCGCGAGCGCGGGCACCGCCGCTGCCGAGGCGAGCGCGGTGGCACGGGCGAGACGGGCCGGGGTCATCGTCCGTCTCCGTCCAGGTAGTGGGCGACGG
This sequence comes from Streptomyces sp. NPDC048417, assembly GCF_040651615.1. Lineage (NCBI taxonomy): Bacteria > Bacillati > Actinomycetota > Actinomycetes > Kitasatosporales > Streptomycetaceae > Streptomyces > Streptomyces sp. NPDC048417. The sequence continues at coordinate 79,812 of NZ_JBEZKI010000044.1, forward strand.
CGGTGAAGCGGGCGGGCGTCTCGTTGTAGGCGTGGGCGAGTGGGGCGGCCACGCCCAGACAGACCGTGGCCGCCACGGTGGCGGCCGTCAGGGCGATCCGTCGTCGGCCGGGGAAGCGCCTCGCCGAAGGCTGTGCGTCCGGCGTGGGCTGCGGCCCGGTTCTGGCGGCGATGGCGGTCACCGGCCCGGGAGCCAGGCGGTGCAGGTCGAGGCCTGCCGTGCGCTGGGCCCGACCGCGCGGTCCGTGGAGGAGCTCGGCCAGCACCGGGCCGAGGTCCGCCGGGTCGCGGATCCAGGCCGCCAGGCCCGCCTCCTCCAGGGCGTCCGCGTTGGTCTGGCCGTGACCGGGGATACAGCGGTAGCTGGCCACCGGCAGCCCGGCGGCGAACGCCTCCAGCGAGGTCAGTCCGCCCGCGTTCTGCACCAGGACGTCGCAGGCGTGCATCAGCCCGGGCATGTCGTCCACCCAGCCGAAGGCATGCTCGACGCCGTCCCGGCGCAACTCCTCCGCGAGGGCCTGGTTGCGCCCGCACACCACCACGGGCACCGCGACCCCGGTCTCCCGTATCTCGGCGGCGGCCCGTCGCACCGGCCCGACCCCCCACGATCCGGCGACCAGCAGGGCCAGGGGCGCGTCCGCGGGCAGGGCGAACCGCTCGCGCGCGGCACTCCGTTGCCCGGCGGTCGCGGGGGTGAAGCGTGCGTCGGTGACCGGACCGACGACGGTGGCGGCGGCCGCGCCCTGTACGTGGGCCTGGGCCGCCGGTACCGGGTGGACGGCCAGGTGGGCGTCGATGCCGGGGGCCACCCACAGGGCGTGGACGGAGAAGTCGGTGAGGTAGGTGAAGGCGGGAACCGTCAGCAGGCCGCGCCGACGGAGCGCGCCGAGGACCTGGCTGGCTCCCGGGTAGGTGGAGACGACGGCGCAGGTGTCCGGCGCGAGCGCCCGCAGGGTGCGCCGCTCGGCCGCGCGGAACAGCGCCCGCCACACCGCGCCGGGGCGTGCGGCCCGGTCGGTGGCCGCGTACAGGCGTTGGTAGCCGTCCGGTATCCAGGTCAGCATGCGGTGGTAGGTACCGCACAGCAGCCGGCCCGTACCGGTGGGCAGCAGGTCGAGGAAGTCGTGCCGGTCCACCAGGTACCCGTGCTCGGCCAGCCGCTCGGCCAGCCCCGCGGCCGCACCGTCGTGTCCCGCGCCGACACCGGCCGAGATGATCGCGATCCGCCCGGCACCGCCCTGCGGCGGTGCGGCGGACAGCGAGGGCGCCGACTCCGGCACCAGGTCGTCACGGTGGACCACGGTGGATCAGCCTCCTGATGGGCTACGGGGCACGCCGGGCATGCCCCGGCCCAGACGGCGCTGCGGGCAGGCCGAGGCCGCGTCTGCGCGCGGGCCAGGGCCACGACTCGACCGCTGGGGTGCTGAGAAGCGAAGCTACTACATGATGTAGAACTTGGGAAACGATCGCCGCTGGACGGGAATCCGGCGGTGACCCGGGCTCCGGCATCCCGGTTGATGCCGGTCAAGTTACTACGAGATGTAGAGCCAGTGATGGTTCACCGAGGGGAGGGGCGTCGATGGCGTCAGGTCTGGCCCTTGATCGGACCGATCCGACCCGGTGGACGCACCGTCGCCCGACCCTGGCCGCACAGTGTGGCGGTGGCCCAGATCCTGGAATCTACAAGATGTAGTAGGTTTGGCGGGCGGTCACTCTGGCGTCGTCGCCATGTCATCCAAATGTCACCCCGCACGTGCGGGGCGACCGGTGGCTCAGCCCGAACCCCATTGCCGCTCGCTCATCCCATGAGCACTCAACCCGCTCATCAGGACGGAAGGACGTCTCCCTATGGCCGCGGCCGCCACCGCGCAACTGGCCTTCGACGGATCCGGCATCGACGGCTCGTTGTTCACCTCGGTCACCGACTTCGCCCGTGACACCAAGTGGCTCAACGCACCCATGGAGATGTGGACCAATCTCGGTCTCGGGGTCTTCGCGATCCTCATGATCGCGGGGTGGTGGACCGCACGGCGCCGTGGCCCGCAGGCGATGACCGTCGCGCTGGCCTCGCCGGTCGCCGTCCTGACCGCCTTCGCCGCCACCGAGGTCGTCAAGAAGCTCGTCGCGGAGGTACGGCCCTGCCGGTCGATGCCCCACGCCTACCTCGTCGACACCTGCCCAGCACCTTCGGACTACGCCTTCCCCAGCGGGCACGCCACCGTCGCCGCCGCGACCGTGGCAGCGCTTTTCCTGCTCGACCGCCGGCTGAGCGCCGTCGCCGCCGTGTTCGCCGTACTGGAGGGCTTCAGCCGGGTCTACGTCGGCGCCCACTACCCCCACGACGTCCTCGGCTCCGCTGCCCTCGCCCTCCCCGTCGCCTTCCTCATCAGCTCGGCACTGCGCCGCTGGGCCGCCCCGCTGGTCGGCTCCCTGAGTCATGGGGTGTTGCGCCCGTTGCTGACGACCGAGCCCATCGCCGCCACACAGCCGGCCCGGCAAACCGCTTCGACCGGGGATCCACTATGACTGCCCGTCCGGCAGCGCAGCGTCACAACAGGTGCGGCGCGGGGCAGGTCAGAAGTGCCGCTGTCCATGGTCCGGATGATCGGGGTCGGCGCAGTAGCCGTGCGGTCCGTGCCCAGGGTCATCGTCGTGGTCGGTCGGCGCGGCGGTGGTGGGGTCGGCATGTGCCGTGCACAGTGCCCACTGCGCGCTGTCCAGCATCCGGTCGCTGTCCGAGGCGGCGTTGGCCAGGCTCGCGCAGCAGACCGCCAGTAGCAGACCGCCCACCAGCAAGGGCAGGCTCCGGCGGGCGGGCGGCGGGGCCAGCAGGGCTCGTACCCGCTGGGGCACCACCCCGCCGGTCGCGGCCAGCGCGGCGGGACGGGACACACCGGCGGATGCCAGCGCGGCGCGGCCCACGGCGTGAGCGACGACTCTGCGGTCACCGACCCGCTCGGCGGCCTCCTCGTCGGCCCAGCGCTCCAGGACGAAGTCGCCGGCGACGGCCACCGGCCGCAACAACGGGTTCAGTGCGGCCGTGAGCCGCCATACGCTCTGGAAGACGTGGTGACGCCTGCGCAGATGCGCCCGCTCGTGGGCGAGCAGCGCCTCGCGCTCGGCGTCACCGAGGCGGCGCAGCATCCCCCGGGAGACGACGATCCGGCCCGGTGCCCCAGGCAGTGCGAAGGCCACCGGGACGTCGTCATCAAGTACGGCCAGCTCCGTGTGCCCGGGCAGTCTGGCGCACTCCCGCCGGGCCCGGAGCAGGTGGTGGCCCTGCCGGACGGCGGCCACGCCGAGGGAGACGACGCAGACCGCGAGCACCAGGGTGCTGATGGCCGCGACCACGGCGTAGACGGGGTCCTGGGAGCGCAGTGCGGACACGGACCAGCGGCCCTCCTCGGCGATCTGCGGGATCTGCGCCACTCTGGTGAAAGCCAGCAGGGCGAGTGATCCCGCCCAGCCTGCCGCTGTCACCACCGCGGCGCAGGCCAGCGCCAGGGCCGCCGGGCGCGGGGGCAGTCGACGCGCCACGGGGGGCGCGAGCGCGGCGAGCGCCGCCGTGACGAGGAACGGGATGTAGACGCTGATCAGCACCGGCTCACCGCTTCCCAGGTGAGCGTCGGCTGTCGGGGAGTGTGTCGTCGTGCCCGGACAGGATCTGGTGCAGCAGGTGCTCGTCCTGTTCGGACAGTTCCGAGACGAAGCGGGCCAGCACCGCCTCACGGTCGGAGCCGCCCTTCAGCAGGGAGTGCATGCGCTGGGCGGTGTGGGACGCCTCGTCGCGGACCGGTTCGTAGGCGTAGCCACGGCCCTCGCGGTGCCGTGCCAGCATGCCCTTGTCGTGCAGCCGGGACAGGATGGTCAGTACGGTCGTGTAGGCGAGGTCGCCCGGCAGCCGTCCCTGGACATCCCGCGCGGTCAGCGGCCCGTTGGCCGCCCAGAGCGCGGCGAGCACATCGCTCTCCAGTTCGCCGCGCGCCCGCCTGCCGGATACCTCGTGGGCTTCCTCGTCTCCTCGGCCCGCCACCTCACCGTCCGCCTTCCCTCGCCGTCGTTGCGCACAGGCTACCCGTCCGCCTCCTACTTGTCGTAGGACGTGTCCTTGCGGGAGACCGCCAGGTAGCCGACGAAGCAGGCGATGGCGACCGTCCAGGCGAGGGTGACCGGGCCGAGGCCGAACCCGAGGCCGCCACGGGCGTGCCCGAGTGCCATCCAGTCGGCGAGGGACGCGCCGAGGGGGCGGGTGATGACGTACGCCGCCCAGAACGCGGGCACGGCGGCCAGGGCGTCGAGACGGTGGGCGAGTGCGGGAACACAGATCGCCACCGCGAAGAGGACGACCGAGCCGAGATAGCCCAATCCTGCGGTCGCGGTGAGGTCGCCGGCGGCGGTGCCGAGGGCGAAGGTGGCCAGGACGGCCGCCCAGTAGAAGGACTCGCGGCTGCGGGTGGTGATGCTGTGGATGGACAGGGTGCGCTCGACGGCGTACCAGAGGGCGAAAACCGCGGCCAGCGCGACGAGGAAGAGCGGGGTGGACACGGTGTAGGGCACGCCGAGACCGACATGCAGCACGTCGGCGGCCATCGTGCCGAACACGCTGACCATGACGACGGCCGTCCAGTACACCCAGGCGATGTACCGGCGCACCGCGAACTGCACGGCCAGGGAGACCGCCAGGGCGAGACCACCGAGCCCGACCGCCGGCACCGGGCCCAGCACCCGCGCCAGAAGGTCGGATGCGGTCTCGCCCATCCCGGTGGTGAGCACCTTGATGATCCAGAAGTAGGCGGTCACTTCCGGCACCTTGGTCGCCATGGTGCGCAGGGGGGTGAGGGGGCGGTCGTCGAGGAGACTCTCTGTGGTCATGGTCCGCACGATGGCATGGCCATCTCCCGTCGCCCCAGACGGTTTTGCCGTCGCTTGGGGACTTCTGGTGCATGAATTTCACCACCGCGCGGTCAACCTGACCGCAACCTGAACGTCTCGCCGAAGGACCTGGTCAGGGTGGTTGCGAGGATGATATGACCGGCGGTTGATCGCCCGGCGATATGTGATGTTCCTGACGATCTGCGAATATCTACTACGTCATGTAGAGGTGGGGCGTATCGTGAGGGTGCCGCAGGAGCCGGGCAGCCTCTCCGCTCTGTGGCGGCGGGCCTGACGTCAGCTGCCCCGAGGTGTCGTGCGGGAACGGGTGTCCCCGACGAACGTCTAGAGTTCCAGAGGGTGTCTACAAAGCTGTAGTCGCGCAGTTGTTTGTCCGAACTCATCCATCCGAAAGGACCCTGCCCCATGACGGCACCGATTCCGGCGGCGTCCCAGCTGGCTGTGAACGTGCTCGACGCCCATTCACTGCTGGCGGCCTTCGGGGTGCTGGGTGTCGCGGTGGTGATGTTCGCCGAGACAGGACTGCTGATCGGGTTCTTCCTGCCGGGTGACTCCCTGCTGTTCACCGCCGGACTGCTGTGCACGGGGTCGGCGCACGGGAGCCTGCACCTGTCTCTCGGCCCCTTGCTCGTGGCGGCGGCGGCAGGCGCGCTGGTCGGGGCTCAGTGCGGATATCTGCTCGGGCGGAAGGCCGGCGGAGCGCTGCTGGCTCGCAGTCACTCCCCGCGACTGCACGAAGGGGCGAAACGCGCCGAGGAGCTCCTGGAGCGCTACGGGTATGCCAAGGCCATCGTGCTGGCCCGCTTCGTGCCCGTGGTGCGCACGGTCCTCAACCCGGTGGCGGGCGCGCTGGAGGTGCCGGTACGGACGTTCACCCTGTGGCAGGTCGTCGGCGGGCTCGTGTGGAGCGTCGGCCTCACCCTCGCGGGATACGCGCTCGGCTCGTCGATCCCGAACGTCGACCGGTACCTGCTTCCGATGGTGGCGCTGATCGTCATCGTGTCGCTGGTCCCCCTCATGGCCGAGGTGTACCGCGGGCGCCGGGCCGCCAGGTCCGGGGACGGCCGCGGGTGATCGGCGCCTGGGGCAGCGGCGGGGCGCCGACGGGTGCACCGCACTGGCCGAAGCCGTTGCAGATCTCGCGTACCACCACGGCGCTGACCAGGGAGAGAGAACTCTCACTGGAGTACCTAGGGGCAGAGTGTGGCTTTTATTGTGGTATGTGAGGATGACACGGCGGTACGTGACGTCCTCAAGCGTGCACTTGAGCACGACGGCCATACGATCGCAGTCGCTTCTACGGCGGACAGTCTGCTGCGGCAACTAGAGCCGGTCCCTCACCTGGTCGTCCTGGATCTCGGGCTCCCGGACGCTGATGGCCGCGATGTCTGCCTGGCGCTGCGGGCACGTGGCGTTGACGCTCCGGTGCTGATGCTCACCGCTCTGGATGGCATGCACCACAAAGTGGGCGGCTTCGAGGCGGGAGCCGACGACTACATGACGAAACCGTTCGACATCCCGGAGTTGCTGGTGAGGGTCCGCGCCCTGCTCCGCAGAACGACCGCGACGAGCCCACCAAGTGGCGTGGTTCTCGATCCGGCGAAACATGTCGTGATCTACGGTTCGACAAGCGAGAGTCTGACGCCGACCGAGTTTCGGTTGTTGGGCAGGCTCATCGCCTCGCAGGGCGACGCCGTACGCCGCCACGCCCTCGTTGCTGCCGGTTGGCCGCATGGCGCGCAGGTCAGCGACAACACCCTTGACTCCTTCGTTCGCCGGCTACGGACCAAACTCGGTGCGCTGGGCGTGGCCGATCACCTGGCGACGGTCCGTGGGGTGGGCTACCGATGGGAGTGACGGGCTTCCGTGGAAGGGTCGTCGCGCTTGCGGTTCTGATCGCGACCGCGGTGGTCGCAGTGCTGGTGGTGGTCTCACACGTGTTGCTGAGCCAGGTGACCGACGCCGACGCCAACGCTCTGGCGCATACACGTGCGGAGGCGGTGGCGGCGAACGTAGCCGTACGCGGTGGCCACGTCGTACTGATCGAGAGCAGCAACGAAGCGCTGGACACGGTCTCATGGGTGTATGCCGATGGGCACCTCATCGACGGGATCGTGCCGGGCAGCGTCCTTGGCCGCGTCGATGCGCTTGTCGGCTCCGGGCAGTCCCAAACCATCACGGTCGGCAGTTACCTGCTGTATGCCCAGCCGATCCGGCTCGAAGGCCACCGCGTCATGGCGGTCGTGAGGGTGGATCTGACGCCGTACGAGACGTCGGAGCAGCGCAGCCTGACGATGTCTCTCATGTTGGGCGGCATCTCGATCCTGCTCGCAGGCGTCGTCGCACACCTCGTGGTGGGTCGTGCGTTGCGGGTGGTCCACGAAATGGCCGCTCTCGCCGACGACTGGGGCGATCACGAACCCGGACGCCGATTCGACCTCGGTGTTCCGCGTGATGAATTCGGGGAGCTCGGGCGAACTCTCGATCGCCTGCTTGACCGCGTGGACAACGCGCTCGCGGACGAGCGCCGGCTCACCGATGAGATCGCCCACGAACTGCGGACGCCCTTGACGGCCCTGCGGGGCGAGGCGCAGTTGGCGCAACTCTCCGGTCATCATCTGGCACCGGAGTCCGTTCTGACCGAGGTCGACCGTCTGAACGCGGCGATCACGACGATTCTGAGTACCGCCCGGACACGGATCGACGGCGGTACCCGTTGCGATCTCAGGGCGGCGGCGCGACAGGCGATCGCCGGCCGCTCCATCGAACTCGCCGTCCCGACCAACGTCGACGTCGCCGTGGCAACCGAACTCGTCGTGGCTGTGCTGTCCCCCCTGCTGGAGAACGGCCTGCGGCATGCGAGTTCGCGCGTCTGGGTCACGGCGCGCAGCCAACCCCAGGGGGTTGTGATCGATGTCCTCGACGACGGCCCGGGGTTCGATCCGGCGGAGGTCGACCGGGTCTTCGAAGCGGGCGTGACCAGCGGCGACGGGCACGGGTTGGGGCTGGCCGTGGTAAAGCGTCTCGCCGCGTCCGCGGGAGTGGCGGTCCGTGCGATCGCGGATGGTCACGGTCGCGTCGAGGTGACCTTCCCCGCGCCGGAGGCGATCGCGTAGTCAGGTTGTGTGCAGGTTGGCCGAGCCAACCTCGCCGCATGACAACGACAAGCGAGGCCCGCACGCACCGCAGTGGGCGGCTGATGCTGAACAAGGTTCCCGAGGTCACCATCTGGTTCTGGGTGATCAAGATCCTGTGCACGACCGTCGGTGAGAGTTTCGCCGACTGGATCAACATGAAACTGGGCGTCGGCCTGGTGAACACGGCATGGATCTTCACCGCGGTGTTCGTGGTGGCTCTGGGCGCCCAGCTGCGGCTGAAGCGGTACGTCCCGTTCCCGTACTGGCTGACCGTGGTCGTTGTCAGCGTCACGGGCACGCTGTACACCGACATCCTGACCGACCAGCTCAACGTGCCGCTGTGGATCAGCTCCGCGGTGTTCTCGGTCCTGCTCGCCGTGGTCTTCGGCGTGTGGTGGCTGCGCGAGCGCACCCTCTCGATCCACTCGGTCACGACGCTTTCGCGTGAGTCGTTCTACTGGCTCACCGTTCTCGTCACCTTCGCGCTGGGCACCGCGACCGGCGACTGGACCCTGGAGCTCACCGGCTGGAGCCCGGGAGTCTCGGTCCTGCTGCCGCTCGGCCTCATCGCGGCGATCACGCTGTTGCGGAAGTTCGGCGCGAACCCGGTGCTGTCCTTCTGGCTCGCCTACATCCTGACCCGCCCGCTGGGCGCCAACATCGGCGACTGGCTCGCCTCCCCGAAGGTGGCTCAGCCGGGCGAACCGACCGGACTTGCGTTGGGTACCTTCACCACCAGCCTGATCTTCCTCGGCCTGATCCTGGCGACCGTCATCTACCTGACGGTGACGCGCTCCGACGTGACCGAGACCTACGACGCCACGCACACCCCGCAGATCACCGCCAACCCGAAGAGGGAGCGCATCGCGCTGGCGGGCTTCGGCCTCCTCGCCGTCGCCACCGGGGGACTGCTGGGCTGGGCCCACAGCCAGCCGCACGTCGGCCCGGCGCCGGAGACCGACGCCACCTCCACCGTTCAACTCGCCCCTGGCCAGGCCGTGAAGAAGTTCCCGTCCGCGAAGGTAGACGCACTGAGGACACTCGCATCGACCTCGCTCAAGGACGCACAGTCGGGGAACGCGACCGGGGCCCACACGGCCGCCCAGTCGCTGCGAGACCTCTGGGATGCCGACCAAGCCTCGTTGCAGCCGCTGGACAACACCGGCTGGACCTTCCTCGACGCCCAGATGGACCAGGTCCTGAAGACCTTCGGCATCGACCACCCGAACCCGCCGATGTCGCCGGCACAGCAGGAGGCCGAACTCAACACCCTCCTCACGGACATGCGCTGACGGACCTGATCGGCGGCGACTCCCCTGAGACCGCCGCCGATCACGCTCTCGGGGCACGGGATCCGTGACGTAATGGTCGCCGACGCGCCCACCTTCGACCAGGTGCTGCCCGAGCTGCTGCGCGTCCAGGACGGGCGCACGGTGCCGGCGGGATGGTCCAGGGCGGCGGACGGCGGGGCGGCGGATGCCGCACGGCAGTCAGGATGCGTTCAGGTAGTCCGTGGCACGGTCGGGCCTCATGGCACACGAGACATCAGAAACCCCGGCGGCCTCAGCGGCCGGCGCCGAGGCGTCCTCGGGCCGCCGGGTGCGCTGGAACAAGGTGCCCGAGGTCACCGTCTGCTTCTGGATCATCAAGGTGCTGTGCACGACGGTCGGGGAGACCGTGGCCGACCTGCTCAACGAGAAGGCCGGGCTCGGCCTGACCGGTGTGTCGGTGCTGATGAGCGCCCTGCTGGCGGTCGTCCTGGTCGTGCAGTTCCGCACCAGTGCCTACCGCGCCGGTGTGTACTGGACCGCCGTCGCCCTGATCAGCGTCGTCGGCACGCTGGTCAGCGACAACCTGACCGACGACATGGGCGTCCCGCTGGAGACCAGCACCACCGTCTTCGCGATCGTCCTCGCGGTGGTCTTCGTGGTCTGGTACCGCCGCGAGCGCACGCTGTCCATCCACAGCATCGACACCACGGGCCGTGAGTCCTTCTACTGGCTCGCCGTCCTGTTCACGTTCGCCCTCGGCACCGCCGCCGGTGACCTGGTCTCCGAGCGGGTGGACTTCGGCTACTGGCTCGCCGCGGTCCTCTTCGGCCTGGTCATCGCCGCGGTCGCCCTCGCGCACTTCGCGCTTGACCTGGACGCGGTGTGGAGCTTCTGGATCGCCTACATCCTCACCCGCCCGCTCGGAGCCTCCATCGGCGACTACCTCTCCCAGCCGACCGGTGACGGCGGCCTTAGCCTGGGCACAGTCGTCACCAGCGCGCTGTTCCTCAGTGTCATCCTCGGTCTGGTGGTGTATCTGGCGGTGACCCGGAAGGACGTCGCGCAGCCGCAGCGAACCGCGCGCCACGCCGCGTGAGCAGGGACGGGGCCGGCGTGCAGGATGTGTTCAGGTTGACGCCGCCAAGGTCGTTGATCGCGATCACCTCGTCGCGGTCGCCCATCCGGCAGGGCGCTCGCCCCCATCGCCGGGCGAGCGCACTGCCGTACGACCCCACAAGGAGCCCCCACCTTGATCGGCCGTGCGGACACGGTCACCGTGGAGTCCGCGTAGCGGATCGCGTCGGTGGGGAGCGGGCTGACGGTACGTCATGGCCTTGGTCCGGCTCTGCGGCCATGGCGCCGAACACGCCGTGCCGGGCGCTTTGCGGAGAAACGCGGAGGCGGCGTCTTCTCACCCGTCTCTCACCCTACAAGCCGTAGTGTGGGGTGCTCTCCTACGAGCTGTAGGAGGCTCCGGATCCATGGCGTGCGACGACGAGAGGTGCAAGATGGCCGACGGCTCGAATGCCACGAAGACCGGTGCCCCGCGCACAGGTCTTCCGGCGCAGTCCGCCGAACCTCGTCGCCTGCGCGGGGAACCTTGGCTCGCGGCGGTCGCGGTCGTCTTCACGGTCGCCCAGCTCGCCCTCGTACGGCCGGATCTCGGTCTCGGCTGGGACGAGACCGTCTACGTCAGCCAGGTCAGCGGTCATGTTCCCGCCGCCTACTTCAGTGCGCCCCGTTCCCGTGGCATCTCGCTCCTGGTCGCCCCGATCGCGTCGTGGTCCGACTCCACCGTCCTGCTCCGGGTCTACCTGTCCGTCCTCTCCGGCCTGGCTCTCTACTTCGCGCTGCGCGTCTGGCGAGGCCACGTCGTGCCGCGTGTCCTGGCCCTGGCCGGTGCCCTGTTCGCCTCCCTGTGGGTGACGCTGTTCTACGGTCCCGAGGCCATGCCGAACTACTGGGTCGCCATCGGCGCCCTGGCCTGTGTGGGCTGCTTCCTGCGCGCTCGC